>JBBQKT010000017.1:0-22533 GCA_038327205.1 Burkholderiales bacterium
GCCGAGGCGCGCATCCAGCAACTGGCCCATTTCGATTCGCTCACCGGCCTGCCCAACCGGGTGCTGCTGCATGAGCGCAGCAGCCAGGCCATTCAGATGGCGCGCCGCAACAACGAGCCGCTGGCCCTGTTGTTTCTGGACCTCGATCACTTCAAGAACGTCAACGATTCACTCGGCCACCGGGTCGGCGACGAACTGCTGAAGGTGCTGGCCCAGCGCCTGAAACTGCAGGTGCGCGAGCAGGACACCGTCTCCCGCCTGGGCGGTGACGAGTTCATCGTGCTGCTGCCGGGCACCGACGCGGCGGGTGCCGCCCGCGTTGCGACCAAGGTGATGCAGCAGGCGACTCAAGCCTTTCAGATCGACCAGAACGAGCTGACGGTGACGCCGTCCATCGGCATCGCGCTGTTCCCTGAAGACGGCACGGATTTCGACACCCTGAGCAAGCGGGCCGACATCGCCATGTACCGCGCCAAGCGCGACGGCCGCAACAACTTTCGCTTCTTCACCGGCGAAATGCAGGCACAGTCTCTGCGCACCTTGCAGTTGGAGACGGCGCTGCGGCGAGCGCTGGAGCGCGACCAGTTGCGCCTGCACTACCAGCCGCAAATCTCACTGGCGGACAACCGGGTGATCGGTGCCGAGGCCTTGCTGCGCTGGCAGCATCCCGATCTGGGTGCCGTATCACCGGCCGAGTTCATCCCGATTGCCGAGGCCAGCGGCCTGATCCTTCCCATTGGCGAATGGGTCATCCGCACCGCCGTGCAGCAACTCAAAAGCTGGCTGAGCGGCGGCATGGCCCCGATCACGGTGGCGGTCAATTTATCTTCGGTGCAGTTCCGCCATGCCGATCTGCCGACCTTGGTGACGCGCATTCTGGACGAGGCCGGGCTCGCACCCGCGCTGTTGGAGTTGGAGCTGACCGAGGGCGTGGCCATGCTGGAACCCCTGGCCGCCATCGCGGTGATGGACGACCTGCACCAGCGCGGCGTGCGCATGTCCATCGACGATTTCGGCACCGGCTATTCGTCGCTGAGCTATCTGAAGAAGTTCCACGTCTACAAGCTCAAGATCGATCAGAGCTTTGTGCGGGACATCACCGACGACCCCGAGGACAAGGCCATCGTCAGCGCCATCATCAGCATGTCGGCCAGCCTGGGCTTGCGCACGATTGCCGAGGGCGTGGAAACGCAAGGCCAGCTTGCTTTTCTGCGCGAGCAAGGCTGCCAGGAAGTGCAGGGCTATTTCTTCAGCCCAGGCTTGCCGGCGGACGAGTTTCTGGCCTTTGTTCGTGCGGCCGCTCAGCAGCCGGTGCCTGCGCAAGGCAGTGTCTGACCTGATCGGCAAAGGTCGTCACATTGATCGGTTTGGACAGGTAGTCATCAAAGCCGATCGCAAGCAGCCGGGGCTTGTCGCCCTTCATCGCATAGGCGGTGAAAGCGACGATCACGATCTGCCGCGTCGCCGGATCAGCCTTCAACTGCTGGGTCAGCGCGACGCCATTGACGCCGGGCATCTGGATGTCCATCAGGATCAGCGCAGGCGGTCGTGCCGCGATCAAGGCCAAGGCGGCGGGTGCGTCGGCAGCCGTACTGACCTCAAAGCCGCCCAGGTCCAGCACAAAGCTGACCAGGTCGATGTTGATGGCGTTGTCGTCCACCACCAGCACGTGGGGCCGGCCTGTCATTGGTCTTCACCACTGAGAGTCAAGGCCGGTGCACGCCAGCGCCGCAAGCTGTCCAGCATCCGGGCGAAGTCGCCACCGCCCTTGCTGAGGATTTCGCGGGCCGAACTTGCGAGCAGGGCGTAGTCGTCATCACTGAGCATCAGGCTGGTCCAGATGAAGACAGGAATGTCCCGTCCTGCGGGCAGTTGACGCAGGGCATCCAGGACGGCAAAACCGTCAAGCTCCGGCATCATCAGATCCAGGATGATTGCGTCCGGCGTCTGGCGCGCCACTTCGGCCAGCGCAGCCCGGCCCCCGGCCACACAGACGGCCGCAATGCCGATACCGAACAGGGTGCTGTGCATCAGCTCCAGCGCCATCGGGTCGTCATCTACCACCAGCACGCGGCAGCCGGGGTTCAGCGGCAGCTTCAGCCGCCGCATTGCCTGCAGCACCTCGGTGGTGCACAGGGGTTTGGACAGCACATCGGTGATCGAAAAGGTGGCGGCGGCTCCGCCTATTCCACCTTTTCCGGCTCCTCCGGTGTCGACCGGCATCGTCACGCTGACCACCGGCGCGGCGCTGCTCGGCCCATCTTGGCTGCGGATTGCCGCCAGGACCCGCAGACTGATCACATCGGGCATGTGCAGGTCGAGCGTGATGGCGTCATAGGCTTGGTCGCGAGCCTGATTGACCGCCTGTTCTCCGGTGGACGCGCCGTCAGCACGGACTCCAGCGACGGTGAGGGTTTGAATCAGCAAGTCCTGGCGCGGCATGTCGTTGGTGACCACCAGCATCCGGCCGCCGTCCAGCGGCAGTGTGGCGCCGCCATGGCGCGGCAGCTGCAGATGAAACACGCTGCCCACGCCAAGCTCGCTGCGCACCCCGACGCTGCCGCCCTGTGCTTCGACCAGACGCCGCGTGAGTGCGAGGCCCAGGCCCGTGCCCTGGTGCCGTTTGCTGTAGCCGGCATCAAGCTGCTGGAATTCGGTGAACAGGCGGGGGATGTCCTCGGCAGCGATGCCGATACCGCTGTCCGCCACCTCGATGCGCAAATGGTCGGGCCCGTCGGCGAAGGCCCGCACCAGCACCCGCCCGCCATCCGGCGTGAATTTGATCGCGTTGGACAGGTAGTTGTAGAGCACCTGCTTGAGCCTCGCCGGATCCAGCGTCAACAGCCCGAGCCCAGCATCCACCTCGGCGCTCAGCTGGATGGACTTGTGTTGCAGGGCGGTGTGCAGCACCGCATTGACTTGCTGCACCAGCTCGGCCAGGTTTACCGGCTCGGGATGGAACTCGAATTTGCCGGATTCAACCTTGGACAGGTCGAGCACATCGTTGATCAGTTGCAGCAGATGGCGCCCGCTGCTGGCGATATGGCCCAGAAACTGATGATGCTTGTCCGAAGTGGGCGGCACGGCACCGGCGTACATCAGGTCAGAGAACCCGATGATGGCGTTCAGCGGTGTGCGCAGCTCATGCGACATATTGGCGAGGAACTGGCTCTTCAGTCGGCTGGCCTCCTGGATCTGATGGTTTTCGGCTTCCAGGCGCTGCGCGGTGATGCGGGCGTTCTCAGCCGCACGCCGTTCCGACGCGTCTCGGATGATTTTCGACGCGCCGACGATCCGGCCCTCAACGTCGCGGATCGGCGACATCGTCACCGACACCTCGATCGGCCGGTCGCCCTTGGCAAGGCGCACGGTGTCGAAGGCTGGCACCCGTTCACCGCGTTGAAGATTGCCCAGCACGCGGGTTTCTTCCTCGGCCCGTTCCAGCGGCAGCAAAACCTCCACCGGCAGGCCAATCGCTTCGGCGGCGCTGTAGCCGAACATCGATTGCGCTGCGTCATTCCAGCTGGTGATCGTGCCTTCCAGGGTCTTGCCGATGATGGCGTCATTTGACGATTCCACGATGGCGGCCAGCCGATGCGATTCGGCTTCCGCCGCCAGCACTCGGGTCATGTCGCGGAACACGACGGCCAGGCCGCGCACGGTGCCGTCGGCGCAGTGGGTGACCGCAGCACGCACTTCCAAGGGCCGGCGTTGGCCATCGCGCGCGATGGCCACCACATGAAGTGGCGCCTCAGCGGTGAGGCCCTGGGCGAGCACATGGTCCACCGGGTTTTGAAGCAGAAATTCGCTCGGCCGGTCCTCGCGCTGCAGCACCTCCCAGGCGCTGCGCCCCAGCGCCTCGGCCTGCGTCCAGCCGGTCACCTGCTCGGCCACGGCGTTCATGCGGGTCACGCAGCCGGCCCGGTCGGTGGCCATAAAACCAGCCCCAATGCTGGCCAGGGTGACAGCCAGGCTTTGCTGCGTATCGAGCAGATGTTCCTCGGCGCTGCGGCGCTTTTGAACCTCAGTTTCCAGCGAACCGATGACGGTCTGCAGCTGCGCCACCGAAGGGATCTTGAGCGCCTTGGGGATCAGCAGCCAGAGCGCTATCGCCGTGGCGATCGAAATGCCCGCCGTGACCATCTTGCTCAAGGCTTGCAAGCCGTAGTCGGGCCGCCAGATCGTCCAGATGTCCATCACATGGGTGATGCCGCAGGCGAAGATGAAGGCGCTGAACAGCCAGGGCAACCAGTTGGTCTGTGCATCAGGGCGCTTGCGGACGAAGCTGACGATCGCCAGCGGGATCGAGAAATAGCTGGCTGCGATCAGCCCATCAGCCGTCACCATCGACCAAAGCAGGCCGGGTGTCCAGGTGAAGCAATAGCCGTGCGGCAGATAGCCGCTGCGCCCAAGAAACGAAGTCAGCAGGTCCATCATGTCGTCTCCTTGATCGCGGGGAGGGCGCTTACTCGACGTTAAAGCCTGGAAGTGACTCTACCGCAGGCCCATATTGACCAATGAGATGCGCCGCTGACCCCGCCCGGTCAATCCAGCTTCACTTTCGCGGCCTGGATCACCCGTCCCCACTTCGCCGTCTCGCTGGCGATGAAGGCGCTGAACTCGGCGGGCGAGCTGCCCACCGGCACGGTGCCCATCGCTTCGAGCCTGCCCCGCATCTCGTCGGTGCGGACGATGGCGTGGACCTCGTCGGCGACGCGCTTGATCACCTCGGCCGGCGTGCCGGCGGGTGCGAGGATGCCGGCCCAGGTGCTGCCGGTGAAGCCGGCGATGCCCTGCTCGATAAAGGTCGGCAGCTCGGGCAGGCTTGGCAGGCGCTTGTCGCTGGCCACGCCGATCAGCCGGACCTTGCCGGTCTTGCCGGGGTTGATCAGGCCCGAGGCTGCATCGAGGAACAGCTGGATTTGGCCACCCATCAGGACGGTCAGCGCGGGCGCCGCGCCCCGGTAGGGGATGTGGACCATGAAGGCGCCTGTCAGCGACTTCAACAGCTCGGTGCTCAGGTGCGCGGCGGAGCCGTTGCCGCTGGAGCCAAAGCTGATCTTGCCGGGGTTCTTCTTGGCGTAGGCGATCAGCTCAGCAGCCGTCTTGAACGGCGCATCGTTGTTGACGGCTGCCACCAGCGGCGACAGGCCGATCAACGAAACCGCCGCGATGTCCTTGGCCGGGTCGTAGGGCAGCTTGGGGTAAAGGCTGGTGTTCGCCGCGTAGGCGGCGATCACCACCGCCATGGTGTAGCCGTCGGCCGGCGACTTGGCCAGCGCGTCGACGCCGATCACGCTGTTGGCGCCCGGCCTGTTGTCGATCACGACCGTCTGTCCCAAGCGTTCCTGCAGCTTCTGCGCGACCAGGCGCGCAGTCACGTCGGTGAAGCCGCCGGGCGTGTAGGGCACGATCAGCTTGATCGGCTTGGCGGGCCAGGCCGGCTGTGCTTGGGCCTGGGCTTGGGCGTGCAACAGCGGCTGGCCGCCGAGCACAGCCAGGCCCAGGGAAAAGTCACGACGGTTCAGTTTCATGGTGTCTCCTTCATCGCTCAGCAGGTTGATGGCTCGCCTGAACTCGGGTCACTTCGCGGCCAGCCCCAGACGCTCGATCAGCCCCTTGTCCTTGGCAAAGGTCTCGGTGGCCCACTTGCGGTAGTCATCGCCGTTGCGGTACCACATGGCCTGGTTCAGCTGCTCAAGCAGCTCGATGTGCTTGGGGTCGTCCATCGCCTTTTTGTAGGCGTCATGCAGGGTCTTGATGACCGCCGGGTCCATGCCCTTGGGGCCGACCAGGCCGTAAGGCGAGGTCGAGACCACGTTGTAGCCGAGCTCCTTGGCCGTCGGCACCTGCGGCCAGCGCTTGGTGCGCTGCTCGCCAAAGGTGACGAGCAGGCGCATCTGCCCGCCGTCGACGAACTTGTCCCAGCCGCTGGCATCGCTTTGCGCCATCACATGACCGCCCAGCAGGGCCTGCTGCAGATCGGCATTGCCCTTGAACGGGATGTGGTTCAGCTCGACCTTGGTATTGCCGGCCAGCTCTTCCATCAGCAGGTGTGGGCTGCTGCCGGTGCCGGTGGAGCCGTAGTTCAGTGCGCCGGGTGCTTTGCGGGCGGCCTCGATGTATTCGTTGAAGCTCTTGTACGGCGAGTCGGCGCGCACGGTGAAACCGAAGGTGTAGCCCGACACACCAACGATGAAGCTGAAGTCTTTCAGCGGGTCCCACTGCGTCTTCTGCATATGCGGCACCCGCAGCATGCCCAGCGGGAACTGGGCGATCGTGTAGCCGTCGGGTTTGGCCGTCAGCGCCATCGTGCCGGGGCCCAGGGTGCCGCCGCCGCCTGGCTTGTTCTCGATGATGATGGGCTGGCCGAGGTGCTTGGACGCGATCTCGGACAAAGCGCGCAAATGGCGGTCGGTCGAGCCGCCGGCCGGCCAGGGCACGATCAGCGTGACCGGCCTGCTGGGATAGGTGTCGGCATGGGCCGCGCCCCAGGGTGCCAGGGCGGCAGCAGCGGTCAATAGCAGCGCGCGACGGCGCAGGGTTGAGGTGCTTTGCTTGATCATGGTTTGTCTCCGTTTTTCGTGGGTTGAAATGGGTTGTCCAGCGCGGCCTGTGCCTGCAGTTCGCGCCACATCACTTTGCCGCTGCCCGACTTGGGCAAGGCCTCGACGAACTCGATCAGGCGCGGGCTCTTGTAGGCGGCCATGTGTGCATGCGACCAGTCAATGATCTCCTGCGCGGTCGCTTCGGCACCGGCCTTCAGCACGACCAGGGCCTTGACCGTCTCGCCGCGTTTGGCATCGGCGACGCCGATCACGCAGGCTTCCTGGATCGCCGGGTGGTGGTACATCAGAGTCTCGACCTCGGCCGGCCAGACCTTGTAGCCCGACACATTGATCATGCGTTTGAGCCGGTCGGTCATGAAGAAATAGCCGTCCTCGTCGATGCGGCCAAGATCACCGGTGCGCAGAAACGGCTTGCCGTCGATCGTGATGAAGGCCGCCGCGGTCGCGTCCGGGTTGCGCCAGTAGCCGCGCATGACCTGGGGCGCATTGACGATGATCTCGCCGGTCTCGCCAGCCGGCATTTCGGCCAGGCTCAGCGGGTCGACCACGCGGGCATCGACATCGAACACCGGCACGCCCAGGCACTGTGGCTTAGGCCGTTGCGGCGGGTTGATGTGGGTGGCGGCCATCGTCTCCGACATGCCGTAACCCTCAACGTAATCGAGCCCGGTCAGGCGCCTGAGCTGGGCGCAGACGGCGGCCGGCATGGCCGCACCGCCGCCGCGGATGCCGGCCAGGCTGCTGAGGTCGTACTCGGCCAGCTTGGGGTTGGCGAGGAAGTCGATCAGCATGGTCGAGATCGTCTGCCAAACGGTGACCCGGTAGCGCTGCATGCACTGCGCGGCCGCGTCGCGGTCCCAGCGCGGCAGGATGACGATGGTGGCACCGATGTAGAGCGGACCGTTGAGGCTGCCCGACAGGCCGGTGACATGAAAAAACGGCAGCACCGACAGATAGACCGCGTCCTGCGTGCGGGCGAACCATTGCACGCCGCCGACCAGCGTGCTCATCACGCTGCGGTGGGTGTGCATGCAACCCTTGGGCTGGCCGGTGGTGCCCGAGGTGTAGGGCATCACGCAGAGATCGTCGGGGCCGGCCGTCAGCGGGCCGGGTTTGCGGTCCAACGCCAGCAGGTCGGCCCAGCCGTGCAGGCGCGGATCGTTCAGGACGGCGCGCGGCGCGGCGACGAAATCGGGCACCCGCAGCTCGGTTGGTGCGCGCAGGTAGTCGCTGTAGGTGGCGACGATCAGCTGTTGCAGACCCTCCTTGCCCGGTGCGGCCAACTGCGGCTGAATCTGCGCCAGCAGGTCCTGCGCGACGAAGGCGGTGCGGGCGCCGCTGTCGGCCACGCAATGCCGCAACTCCTCGTCGCGGTTCATCGGATTGACCGGCACGACCACGGCATTGGCGCGCAGGATGGCGTAAAAAGCCAGCACCCATTGCGGGCTGTTCTGCATATAAAGCAGCACCCGGTCGCCGGGCTTGACGCCGCAGTCTTGCTGCAAAAAGCCGGCAATGCGCTCGGTCTCGCGCTTGAACTCGGCGAAGCTGATCACCGTGTCATAGAAAACGATGAAGGGTTTGTTGGGGTAGCGCGCGGCCGAGACCTCGACGTTGTGGAACAGGTGGGTGTCGGGGAGGGTCAGGTGGTGCGGCAGACCGGGCGGCCAATGCGCCAGATGCGCCGGATGCGCTGGATGTGCCAGATGTGCCGGATGTGCAGGACGCGCTGGACGAACCAGCGCTGCAGGGGAGGGCGATGAGCTCATATGAGGGAGGTGCTGCACGGCGTTGACCCCGGCATCGCGGTCACGACCGTGCAGCGTTTTTTAGCCTTGACTCAGACCGTCGTTCACTTCGGCTTGGACACTGGCGCGGCAGCGAAGGTGGCGCCACCCGCACCGGCGCTGAAGTTCAGCGGGCTGACGGCAGCTTGCTGGCCGACGCCGGGCTTGCTCCAGTCGCAGACGCCGCCGCTGAACACTGCGGTCAGGCGGGCCAATTGGCCAGCGTCCAGGCGGGTGCCGTAATCGCTTGCCGCCAGCGGGCGCAACTGGCACTTGAGGATGTCCTCGCTGCGCGGCCCACCGGCCACCTGGCGCGGCGAGCTGCGCACGGCCAGGTAGAGGTCGGCATCGCACTGGGCGGTGTCGGTCACCTTGGTCGATTGCGCCGCGTCGCTGCTGAGCAGGCAGTAGTCGATGGCACCGGCCGGGCGGGCGGTGCGCACCTTCTGCTCGATCGTGGTGCTGCCGGCATCTGCTTTGACGGTGGTCAGCCAGCTGTCCATGGTCGTGAACGCATCGGCAGCGAGGGCGGCAGGCGCGGCAAAGCCGCTGCGACCAAAGCGCCACATCACCTGGTTGGCATGACCGCCGCCGTCACGGTCGAGCCGGTCGCGGATCGCAAAGCTGCGCCATTGCTGGTGAATGCCGAACAGCGCCACGCCCTGCAGCGAGGCGGCTGGGAAGCTGGCCAGGCCGGGTGGCAGGTTGATCACCGAATCGTCGTAGCCGCGCATGTCAATGATCGCGGTTTTGGCCAGGTTGGCGCCGCTCATCACGATGCCGGCGCGATAGGCGATGGCCAGCGCCTCTGTGTCGGCAACCGTGCGGGCAGCCGTCAGGTTGGTGTCGCGATCGGAGCCGCCGATGATCTCGTTCAGGGCGACGAACTCCTCGCCGTTGATCGCGCCGCTGAGCAGGGCCTTGAGGCCGTACTGGATGCCGGTGTTATCGCGCGTGTCACGCGCCTGCACCGAGCCGGTGACCTTGCCCCAGATCGCTTCGGCCCAGGACCAGGCGTTGCACCGCGCGCCGTTCGGGTTGGTCGTTGCGTCGTAAATCTGGCTGGCCGGCAGCTGGCAGTTGTTGATCGAGGTGGTCAAGGTCACGATGGCGCCGCTGTCGTTGTTGGCCGGCGGCACGATGCGCTGGAAGTAGTTGCCGGCCTTGGCATTGCTGCCGAAGGAGTTGTACCAGCCGTGGCAGGCGCTCTGGTCGAGATGGCCGTTGATGGCGGCCTTGCGGGCGTTGACCTGCGCGGGCGTCTGGCCGGTCATCAGGGCCAGCCACTGCGGCTTCTGGTAAGCCTCAACCAGCGAAACACAATCGCCGACCTCCATCGTCACCGTCTCCGAATCCGGGAAGGCGCAGGAGATCGTGATGCCGTCGAGCAGCCCTGGGTTGATCGAGGCATTCATATTGCTGTTGATCGAGCCCCCCGAGCAGCCGTTGCCGACGGTGAACTTGATCGGACCGTATTGGTCGCTCACATGCTCCTTCATCATCATCACCGTCTCGCTCATCATCACCCGGTTCGAGTTCTGCAGCGAGTCGGTCATGCTGTTGTTGACGACCATATAGCCGCGTGACAGGGCACGGTCGTCGCTCCAGGCGGTGGCCGGGCGCTGCTGGCGGCGCGGCTGGCCGGTGCTGGCGCCGAAGTTGTATTGGATCTTGCCGTTCCACTGTGCCTGCGGCGCGACCGCTGTCCAGGGCTTGGCCGGGTCCACCAACACGGCGATGTCGTAGATGCCGCGGTTCATCGTGCCGCGCTCGACGCGCACGATGTAGGGCACGGTCAGGCCAGTGTCGGTCTTGGTGGTGGCCAAGTCAGCCGGTGCGGCGGCGCCGACGGTATAGGCCTTGAAGCAGGGATTGGCCGGCGGCGTCGCGGTGGTGGCCGGTGCGGCGGCGGTGTAGGCGACCGACGGGCTGGGGTCGGGCAGCGCGAAGCTGCAACCGGCCGTGGTCGTGCGGTAGTAAAACTTGGTCTCGGCGGCGATCGTGCACTTGGCATCGGTTGCGGTGCTGCCGAGACCGCTGGCATTGGTGGCCGGCAGCGCGCTGGTCGCGCCGACTGGGGTGGGTGTGGCGCAGACGAAGGGAGTCGGTTGCGCGCCGCTGTAGATTGGGCCACCCCGTTCGTGGTTGGTGATGGTCAGCGTCGCGGGTGAGGCGGTATCGGTGATGGCGGTCAAGATGTTCTCGCCAACCTTCATGCCGGTGACCACGCCGGTCAGGCGGCCGTCGCTGCGGGTGGCAAAGGCAGCCGTCACGTCGACACCGTTGATGTCGACCTTCAGCCCGGCGCTGGCCGAGCCGACCGGCAGCAGGATCTGCACCAGTGCGTCGCCATCGCTGATCAGGTCGGCGCGGTTGGACAGGGTCTTGATCTCCAGCGGCGGATACGGGCCGTCCGCGCTGCCGAGGCAGCCGCTGACGAGGGCCGCCGCGCCAAGAACCAGCAGGCTCGTGGATGCGCGCTTGAACGCTGGCGCGATGGCGGTGCCGGGCAGGCCTCGGTTTTGCAGTCGATGTTTCATGGCTGTTGTCTCCGTCATTGTTTTCAGCCCCGGTTTTCCGGGGTCTGCAAGGTGTCGGGTCTTCGGTACCGTCATGCGGCCCTAGAAAATCTTCTTGTCTATTCCGCTTAACGAAATACCGACTCCAACCCGATTTAGTCTACGCAGCGGCACCGACGATGTAAACCGGACCCAGGGAATTCGAGCATGAGTGAAGCGCCCAAAGCGGGCTTGCATTTCGATCAGCGGAATATCGGGCATGGTTAAGCAGTGGCCCAGACGCTATATTCCGCACAGCAGAAAAATAGGAGGGCGCTTTCGTGGGACGCAAACGCAGCATGGCCATGGCACTGGCGGCCGAATCCGAGCCCTCCGAAGACCGGCGTTTCGTCACCGCCCTGGCGCGTGGGCTCGAACTGCTGCGCTGTTTCAAGCCGCAGGATCGCTGGCTCGCCCATCAGGAACTCACACGCCGCACCGGCCTGCCGCCGGCGACCGTTTCGCGGCTCAGCTTCACGCTGACCAGCCTCGGCTATTTGCGCCATCGCACGGAGACCGGCGAGTACGCGCTGAGCCCGGCGGTGCTGTCGCTCGGCTTCAGTGTGCTGACCAACTTCGAGATCGGCCGCATCGCCCGCCCGCTGATGGAGGCCCTGGCCGAACAGACCCAGGCGGCCGTGTCGCTGGGCGTGCGGCATGAGACTTCGATGGTTTATGTGGCGCATTGCCGCAGCAGCGCGCGGCTGATCCTGGGCCTCGACGTCGGCATGCGGCTGCCGCTGGCCGAGACAGCGATGGGCCGTGCCATGTGGTGTGCGTCAAGCCCCGGCCTGCGCGCCCTGATCGACCGTCGGCTTGAGGCGCAGGACGCTGCGCTTTGGCCGCAGCGCCAGCAAAGCCTGCAGCGCGCCGGGTTCGACTTTGCGCAGCGGGGCTATGTCAGCTCCGAATCCGAATGGGAAACCGAAATTGCGGCGGTGGGGGTGGGCATCGAACTGGGCGACGGCCGGGAGCCGCTGTCGCTGACCATAGGCGGGCCGGCCAGCCGCTTGCAGGGCAGCCTGCTGCATGAGGAATTTGCGCCGGCCTTGGTACGCACGGGTCGGGCCATCGTGGCGGCGATCCAGGCGGCGGATTGGCGCGACTGAGGCGCGACTGAGGCCAGCAGCTTGTGCCGCCGCCACGTCCAAAAAATGGCCCCGACGGTTGGGTCGGGGCCAATAAAGAGCGCAAGACGCCGCCCGAGACGTCATGGTGACGTAGGGCTGCGGCGTAGAAAAGATGCGCGTGTCGGCGGGCGTTGAAACCCGATTGGGTGCCGCCTTGCAAGACCGAATCATCCCGCCAACCGGTGCGCCTGAGAACGTCGATCAGGTGGGGGGAAACTGCGCATTTGAGCGCTTTGCGGTCGGGCCAGATCAGGCTCGACCGTCATTCACTATCCACCCTCCAGCCGTCGGCGAGCTCACAGCTCGGGCGGTACCACTTGCTCGCCACGGCATCCCGCCCTGGCGGTGAAACTTAGAACGAGCTCCATTCCCCGTCCGCCTCGGCCCCGGCCTTTGGCGCAGGGGCTGCCCTTGGTGTTGCCGTTCGGGCCACCGGAGGTGCACTGCTGCCGCCGGCCTTGCTGGCCACTGGACGTGCCGGGGCTGCTGATGGCTTGTAGGCTTGCGGCCGAGCCGCCGCAGGCTTGGGGCTGGCCTTGATCGGCTTCGGCTGGTAGGTCGAGGTCGAGGTCGTGGCGGAGGCCGTCGTCACCCGGCCGGACAATTTGAAGCCGGCCACGGCGGACACCAGGTTCTGGGCCTGCATCTTCAGGCTCTCGCTGGCCGCCGCACTTTCTTCCACCAGGGCGGCGTTTTGTTGTGTGGCGCGGTCGAGTTGGGTGACCGCCTCGCCCACCTGGCTGATGCCCAGGCTTTGCTCGCGGGTGGCGCTGCTGATCTCGCCGACGATGTCAGCCAGACGCTGCACCGAGCCGACGATGTTCTGGATCGATTCCCCGGCCCGGTCCACCAGCACCGTGCCGCTCTGCACCCGTTCGACCGACACGCTGATCAGGGTCTTGATCTCTTTGGCGGCCTCGGCGCTGCGCTGCGCCAGGCTACGCACCTCGCTGGCGACGACCGCAAAGCCGCGGCCCTGCTCGCCGGCGCGGGCTGCTTCCACGGCGGCGTTCAGCGCCAGGATATTGGTCTGGAAGGCGATGCCGTCGATCACGCTGATGATGTCCGAAATGCGCTTGGAACTGTCCTCAATGCCGCGCATCGTGCTGACCACTTCGCCGACGACTTGGCCGCCGTCACGGGCGGTCTGGCTGGCGCTTTTGGCCAGTTGGTCGGCAGCGGCGGCGTTTTCTGCCGTCTGGCGCACGGTGGCGTTGAGCTGTTCCATCGTGGCCGAGGTTTCTTCCAGCGATGCGGCCTGGTCTTCGGTGCGCGAGGACAGGTCAGCATTGCCCTGGGCGATCTCGGCACTGGCGGTGGCCACTGATTCGGCGCCTTCGCGCACGCTGCCCACCGTGCTGATCAAGCTGGCTTGCATGCCTTGCATGGAGGACAGCAACTGCGCCACCTCGTCCTTGCCGGTGAACTCAATCGCTTCGCTCAAATCACCCGCCGCCACCCGGTCGGCCGCCTTCACGGCTTGGCCCAGCGGACCGGTGATGCCGCGAATCAGGGCCAGGGCCAGCAGCGCTGCGATGGCAGCTGCCGCAACAGCCACGATGACCAGCCACAGCACCGCCCCCTTGTACGCGTCGACGCTCGCCTTGGCCGCTGCATCCGAACCCTTGTACTGAATTTCAAGCAGCTTGCCGATCGTCGCCTTGGCTTCAAGATAGGCTGGCCGGGCCGAACTCGCCTGAATCGATCTGGCTTCGTCGGGCAGGCCGGCACGGGCCGCCGCCACTACTTTTTGGGCGGCGCCCTGGTAGCGCGTCCAGATGGTCGTGAACTCCTCATAGAGCTTTCGCTCTTCATCGCTGCTGATCAGTTGGGCGTATTCCTTGGAGTCACGGGCGAAATCTTTGAGCGCGACGCCCATGTTCTGGTCGGCGGTCGCGGTCTGTTCCGGCGACGTCGCCGCCATGATTTGCAGCAGGCCGATGCGGAAATCGGCGATATCTCCCGCGATGGCGCCGACGTAGCGCACGGAAGGCAGCCATGTGCCGCTGATCTCGCTCGAACTAGCCTGCAACGCACTCAGACGGGAGTAGGCGAAGAAAGCTACAAATATCAGCAAGGCCAGCATGAGGGCGAACGCTGAGCGCAGCTTGGCTGCGATGCTCATGTTTTTAATGGCTTGCATAGAGGCTCCAAAAATTCAGGTCGGCGACCGATAACGAGGGTGTTGAGTCGGTATCGGTCTTGTTGCTTTGAACTTGAGTCGCGGTCGCTGCTTCAGCTGCTTCAGCTGTTTCAACTGCGCCAGATGCGCGGTGGGTTGGGTGCCAGACCCCAGGCCAAGTCGCGCCAGGCCGCACGCACCCGGCTGAGCAATTCGAACGCCGGCTCCACACGCTGGGCCAACAGGCGCAACACGATGACGCCGTCCTCGGGCGAGGTGCTGCCCACGCTGGTGCGCAGCGGGTGCGCATCGCTGATCGCGCGGGCGGCGTCGAGCAGGGCCTCGCGGCGGGTATTCAGCAGGGCCTGGCCGGCGGCAAACCACAGGGTTGCCAGCACCGAGTGGCCGGCCAGCCCCAGCGGCGACGCCAGCAGATGCGGGTCGGCGGCGGCCAGGGTGCCGCGCTCCAGCCAGCGGCCGGGCAGCTCCAGATGTTGGGTGAAATGGCCGCGCTTGAAGGGCAGATGGGCAGTCGGCAGGCCCAGGGCGACGATGTCCCAGCCCATCATTTCCGCGCCGGGGGCCAGCTCGAAGCGCATGCGGTTTTCGGCCAGCGCGGCGTCGTAGACCAGGGTTTCCAGCGGCAGCCATTCGAGCCGCGCGCCGGGTGCCAGGCGGGCGCGCAGATTCTGCGTCGCCAGCTCACCGGCGCTGCGGTAAAAGCGCGTGGCGCTGGGCGTGGTGATCAGCGCATGCGTGCCTTCGGCCAGCGTCGCCTCGATATGCAACTGGTCACCGCCGACGATGCCGCCGGGCGGGTGCACCAGCACATGGTGGCAGATGCCCGGCCCTTCGGGGTACAGCCGCTGCAAGACGCGCAACGGCCCCTCGTGACGGTCCAGCGCGGTGGTGCGCCCCTCAAGATCGTGCCGGTAGTCCAGCGATAAATGTCCATGCCATGCCATGGGGGAGAAGCTTAGCGCCTCAGTGTTGGTGCGCGGCCGGCGTCGGGGTCGCGGACGGGGTCACCGTGAGCTTGGCCGCAGGCATCTTCAAGCCCTTGGCCGACTCGCCAGCGGCCGGGATTTCTGCCCACATTGATTCGCCCTTCACACAGGTCTGACGCACCTTGAACCACAGCTCGCCGGGCTCGTTTTGCAAGCTGCCACGCAGGGTGAATTCGTCGTACCAGGCATCCTGCAAAAAGTCGGCCTCGGTGTTGGCCGTCCAGCTGATTTCGCCGGGCTTGATTGCCAGTGTCCAGCCGGCCTTGGGAGAGGGCTCGGCAGCGCGCATGCCCGGCGGCAGGGTCACGCTGATCTGCCGGGTGGCCGATCCGTCACAGCCGTGGCCGACCTTGAACACCGCCGTGTAGGCGCTGCCGGCTTCGGCCTCTTTTTGTGCCAGCACGATATGGGCTTGGGCGGCGCTGGCGAGCAGCAGGATGAGTGTCGAGATGGATTTTTTCATAGGTCGAACTTCAGTTCTGCGCTGTAGCTGCGCTGTGGGTACGGGTGGAACGCCCAGTATTGGTCATTGTTGAGGTTGTCGATGCCGGCCGCGACGCTCCATTGCTTGGTGAGCCCATAGCGCACGCGCACATCGGCGCTGAAGAACTTCGAGAAGCCCTGGTAGGCAAAGCCGTTCGGGTCGCTGTTGTTGAGCGTGCCGAACTGGCGGCCCGAATACCGCAGGCCATAGCTGGCACTCAAGGCCGGTGTGAACTGGTAACTGGCCAGCACGGTGGCGCGCCACTTGGGCACGCGGGGCTGTTGGCGGCCGAGGGTGTCGCCGGGCGTGCTGACAAAGCCGCTGTTGGCCTTGATTTTCGAGTCGGCATAGGTGCTGCTGGCCGACAGGTCAAAGCCCTTGATCCACAGATCGGCGGCCATCAAAGCCAGCTCGAAGCCCACCGTCTCGATACGGCCGATGTTCTGCACGCTGCTGACCGATTTGCTGTCGATGATGCGGGTCTGCGAGTACAGCGCGTCGCGGGTGTTCTCGTGGAACAGGCTGGTGCGCAGGGTGTTGCCGTCAAGGTTCCACACCGCGCTCAGCTCGCTGGTCCAACCTTTCTCTGGCTTCAAGCCGGGATTGGTGACCGGGTCACTCGGCGTGTAAGCACCGGCCGCGCTGACCCCGCCCTGGTACAGCTCGCCCGCTGTCGGAAAGCGCACGGCCCGGCCGGTCGATGCTTTGAGGCTCAGGTCTGGCGTGGCCTGGTAACCGATGGCCAATTTGGGGCTCAGTGCGTGTTGCTTGCGCTCGGCGTAGTTCACCACCGCCCCGTTGGCCGCCGTCTTGCTGCCGTCTGTCGCCGCCCACTGCTCGGCGCGCAGGCCGACCATGGTCTTGACCTGCTCGTTCAGCGCCCAGCTGTCCTGCGCGTAGGCGCTGGTCAGCGCGGTTTTGCCGCTGAAGGCGGTGACCAGGGCCGCCTGGCCGCCGTTGATCCAGTCCGGCGTGTCACTGAGCGTCTGACGGTATTGGTAGCGGTCTTGCTGCAGGCCGAAGTCGATTTGATGGCCCGATTGTTGCGGCCGCCAGATGCCTTTGGCCGCCAGGGTTGTCCAGCCGGTGCCGTCAAGTTGGGTGATGCGGCCGGCACCTGCGTTGTTGGCGCCCGGGCGCGCCACCAGCGGCGAGCGGGCGGTGTCCTTGGCGTAGTCGTAGAGGCTGGCTGCCAGCTCGCCATTCCACTCGGCGCCTGTATTGCTCTTCAGTGACAGGCCCAACATCCGGTGTTCCAGCGCCTCGCGGCTTTGCCCGAAGTCGTTCGCGCCCAGGCTGTAGCCCTTGCCATCGATGCTGATGGGTGTTGCCTTGGTCGTGCCACTGTTGGCGGCCAGGGCGTAGAAGGGCTTGCCCGCCGCGTCCCGCAAATAGCTGGTCGAGCTGCCCACCGAATCATTGCGCCACAGGCCCAAGGTCGCGCTGGCGCGCAGGCTGGGGTTGATGTCGTAGGCCAGCTTCAGCTTGGCGTGGTCTTGCACCGTCTGATAGGCCGTGCCCGCGCCCAGAATCAGCCAGGGCACATTGCTTTTGTCCAGCCCTGCGACGCTGCCGGTGACGACGGTGGCTCCCGCTGCCGGGGCGGTGGTCGAGACGGGCTTGGTGATGAAGGTCAGCGGCTGGCCTTGGCTGTCGAGCCGGTTGACGTTGATCCACCAGCTGAAGGCACCCTGCCGGTCGCCGATGGAGGCGCTCGCCTGATGGCCGCCAAAGCTCTCATCGCTGCCGTAGAGCTTGAACGGTTGATGGAACACGCCGACCTTTGCATGCGCCTCGAAGGCCTTGGGCATGCGGGTCTGGTAGTCCACCACCGCGCCGACCGAATTGCCCGAATAGGCGGCGGAGAACGGGCCGTAGAGCACGTCCACGCGCTCGATTTCTTCCGGCGTTACCAAGCCCCAGCGGGGCGTGAAGCCCGCGCCGTTGCCGAGCAGATTGCTCAACAAAATGCCGTCGGCAAACACCAGCGAGCGGGCGCTGTTGCCGGTGCCTGAGGCGCGGGTGGACAGCACGGCGTGGTTGTAGTCGCCGGTGTAGCGTTTGCGCACCAGCAAGCTGGGTAAATACTTCAGCGCGTCCTCGGCATCGGTGGCGTTGATGTGGCGCTCAATCTCCGCGCCAGTGATGCCTTCAACCGTGGTCGGGATGTTGGTGGGCAGGGAGGTGGGCGCCGCGCCATTGACCTGGACCAAGCCGAGGCGTTGGGTGGGGCGACTGGGTGCTTTTGCCGTGATTTCGGCTGCATCGTCAGCACAGTCATCACAGGCGAAAACCGCCGGGCTGGCCAGTAGCAGGCAGGCTTGCGCGCAAGCCAAGGCCACCGCGCGGGGCGCGGCGTTGGAAATTTTGGGAAACATGGGGCATCCGAAACAAGTCTGATCAAGGCCGCGTGAGCAGTTCAGCGCGGCCGGAGCGTGGATCAGGCGGCGTTCGGCGGGCCTCGGGCAAGAGCAGGTGCCCAGGCGTGGGCGGTGACTGCGGCGCTGAGGAAGCGTTCGGGCAGTTCATGCCGCAGGTTCAGGCGCAGGGCCATCGGCACGGCCGTCGGTGGCGGGGCGATGACTTGCACATGCAGACCGCAAAAAGGGCAGTGCTCAAACAGGCCGTGCAGCGATTCCTTCTCGGCTGCCGCCTTGCTTGCCACCACGGACGCTCCAGCGCGCGGCGAGACCAGGCTGCTGCGGCAGATCTGGCTCCAGGCCGCCACATCGCCACGCGCGGCTGCCAGCGCCTGCGACAGGGCAGGGGCCAGCGTGGCCAGCAGCAAGCTCAAGATGAGCAGGCAGCGGGCGGTTCGGGAAGCTAGGGGGGAACGCACGGCGCGCAGTCTAGTCGATCAGATCACGTGGCTAAACTGCGCCAGCAACCAAGCAAGGGGAGTCGATGGACCCGACGCAAGACCGGCTCGATCAGATGGCGGCCCAACTGGCGCGGCTGGAGCAGCTGCTCGACAAACCGGCGCCGCCGCCCAAGTCCGCTTTTGCTGTCGCCACCCGCATGGGCATCGGCTGGATGGGCGCGGAGCTGCCCAAGCTGATTGCCGCCATCGTGATCCTGGTGCTGGGCTTCTGGATCAAGGACTCGGTCGACCTGGCCATCAAGCAGCGCCAGCTCGACCTCTCGTACAGCAAGGAGATGCAGGGCCTGCTGCAAAAGCTCAGCGCTGGGGGCAGCACCGAAGAGCTGCAAACCACAGCCATCGTGCTGGCCTCGTTTGGCCAGGCGGCACTGCCGGCCCTGCTGAGCGAATTGCGCGAGCCGGGGCTGCGCGGCGATGCGGCGACCGAAGGCCTGAATGTGCTGGCCCTGCGCGAGCCCGAGCCCGTCTGCGCCGCCCTGCCGCGCGTGCTGACCCTGCGCCGCCAGTACGACTGGCAGGCGCATGAGCGGGTGGTGCTGATGCTGGGTCAGCATGGCTGCGCCAAGGCGCGCGAGCCGCTGCGCCGTTACCGCGAGCTGGTGCAGGCGGCGGTGTCCGGCCAGCCGCAGCGTTTTGAGGCGCTGATGCGCGAACCGGTGCGGGAGCCGCTGGAGGTCTACCCGCGCGTGCTGAAGTCGGTCAACGAGGCCTTGGCCCAGCTGGAAGGAGCTTGAGATGCACATGAAATGGATCAGCGTCTGCCTGCGTTTGAGCGGCTGCATCTGGCTGGCCGGCCCGGCGGCAGCGGCGATGGTGGACTGTCAGCCCGCCCAGGGCGCAGGCCGCTTCAGCGTTTTTCTGAGCGAGCCCGCTGGCGCGGCTTTGACGGCCGCGCAGCTGAAGCCGTTTTTGCAGCGCCTGCAGTTCGAGCTCGACCGCAACCGCGATGGGCGCTGGATCAATGCGCCCAGCACCGACGTGACGTTTGTCGCCTGCCCGGGCCGCACGCCCTCGCTCGATGGGCAGGACTTTGACGAGACCCTGGTGGACGGCCTGCACACGCGCGGCGTGCTGCTGGAGGTGTGGGGCACGCTGGACACCGAGCCGGGCGCGGCGGCCGGTGCGCCGCCCCAATTGCGCGCGCAAATGAACTATCTCTTGGTGCCGATGCAGTTTGCCGCCAATCTGCGCGAAGCCGATCCCGCGCCCCTGCAGCGCCTGCGCTACCCGGAAGCCGGCGCAGCCCATAACGCCGGCGCGCTAGACCCGGTGCAGCTGATTGCCCGCCCGCTCGACATTGACGCCTTTGTCGCCGCCGCCTTTGGCTACAAGCTGCTGCGCGGCCGCAGCTACGAGCTGGCCCATGCTAATTTGTGCCGCGCCGACAGCCTGCTGGAGGCCATCGCACGGCGCCCGCTGACCGGCCGCAGCAAGACCGAGATGGCCACCCTGCGCGCCTTCGTGCTGGCCTCGGCCGGGCGGGCTGTGCGCGAGGCGCTGGCCGATCCCAGCTATCCCAAGACCGGTGTGCTGCGCTTGCAGGTCGGGGTCAAGCCCTGTGCCGGGGACGACTGAATCATGATCACCAAAACTTGCTTGCTCGCGTTGATCGGCCTGTTGAGCGCTGCGGCTCAGGCGATGGACAGTCGGCCCTGCGCCGACCCCCGCGTCTTCCCCGGCGCGGCGGTGAATGCCATCGTGATGCCGTACCGTTTTGATGAGCGTGGGGACGGGCCTGCGGGCAACCCGGCGAGTGCGGGGCCGGAACTGCGGCTGGCCAGCCGCCAGATCGCGGCCCTGGTGCATCTGGAGGTGTTGACCTCGATGCTCAAATACGGTGCCGTCGGCGCGACCGATCTGCTCGCCGAGGCTGACGGCATCTGCGATGTGGACCGCGTCGTCGCCCGCCTTAGCCAACCGGGTGCGCCCGGCGCCTTGCGGGCCGGGCAGGCGCTGGTGATGGTGTGGGGCCGCCTGTTCGCGCAGGGCGAGCAGCTGTATGTGCAGAGCTATATCCGCTTCTTCAGGCAGGGCGAACGCGGGCCGCTGGCCGAGGTGCTGAACGTCGCGGCCGGCGAGGGCACGGCGCGCTTGAACTTGCAGGCGAACTGGCCGACGCAGGCGCTGGCCTTTGCGCCGCGCCGCATCAGCCGCACGGAGCTGGCTCGCGTCGACCAGGAGTTTCGCAATGCCATGGTCTTGCGTGAGCGTCCCGATGCGGCCGCGCCGGGCCGCGTGATGGCGTTTGAGCCCGGAAAGAGCTTCCCTTATGCGATCAAGTCCCGGCAGGGCGACTGGCTGCAACTCACGCCGATGCAGGGCGGTACTGGCGGTACGGGCGGCTGGGTCAAGGCACGGGCCGGTGGCGGCGATGCCGAGGCCTGGTCCCTGCAGCGCTGGCTCCCGGAGCTGGCCTTTGTCGATGCCGTCAACGGCATGATGCGGCTGCGCGTCGGCAATCTGAGCGAAGCAGAGGCCGCGCCGATGCGCCTGGCGGTCGAGCAGGGGCTGGCGCACTATGAGCGCGCGGTGCCGGTCGACCAAGCGCCCACCGTGTGGGGGCTGGGCGCGGTGATGCGGGCGCAGATCGCTTGGACGGCGGGGCAGCGCAGCGACGCGGCCTTTCGCTATGCCCGCGCCAGCACGCTGTTGCCCGCCTATGCCGGTGCGCGCAATCTGGCTGCCGTCACCGCCCTGGCCGACACCAGGCTGGATGCCGCCAGCGCTGCCCGCCTGCAGCGCCAACTGCTCGCCGCGCTGGCGCTGGCCCCGACCGACAAGCTGGTGCTGGCCAACCTCGCCCAGCTCTACCAGCTGTACGAGAAAGAGCCATCGTGGAGCCCGCTGGCACCGGCCGAGCTGCTTGAGCAAGCGGCCTTGGTCAAGGCCGCGCAGGGGCGGTGACGCTTCAATGTCGGTCCTGGCCCCGATGTGCCCAGCCGGTCAGCCGCCGCTCCAACACCGCGAACAGCTCGTACATCAACATCGCCATCGCGCCGACCGTCACCAGACCGGCAAAGGCCAGGCCCATCTGCATCGAGGCCCCGGCCGAAATCAGCAGATAGCCGATGCCCTCGTTGGCGGCGGTCATCTCCGACACCGTCGTGCCGACAAAGGCCAGCGTGATCGACACCTTCAGCGCAGCAAAGAAATAGGGCAGCGAGCGGGGCAGGCCCACCTTCATCAGCACGTCCCAGCGCCGGGCGCCGAGTACCCGCAACACGTCTTCCAGCTCCGGCTCCAGCGTCGCCAGGCCGGTGGCGATATTGACCATGATGGGGAAGAAGCTGATCAGAAATGCCGTCAACACCGCCGGGCCGACGCCGATGCCGAACCACACCACCAGGATCGGCACGAAGGCCGCCTTGGGCAGTGCGTTAAAGCCGGTCATCAGCGGGTACATCGCCTTGTAGGCCAGCTGCGAGCTGCCCATCAAAAAGCCCAAGAGCACGCCCACCACGATGGCAATGCCGAAGCCCAGCACCGTCACCCAGAAGGTGCGCCAGGCGTGGCCGACGATGACCTCGTGGAACTCGGCAAAAGACTGGGCGATGCGCCAGGGGCTGGGGAAGATGAAGTCCGACACCTTCAGCGCGCTGCACAGGCCCTGCCAGATGAGCAGGATGGCGGCCAGCAGCAACCAGGGGGCGAAGCGCTGCAGGGTTTTGCTGTTTGCGTTCATTGCGCCATCTCCGCGCCGGCTTTTCTTTGGGCGCCGATATGCCCGCGCAACTCATGGACGATGCCGGTGAATTCGGGCGAGTAAGTCACTTCAAGATCACGCGGCCGGGGCAGGTCGATGCGGCGCTGGTGCAGCAGCCGGCCGGGGCTCTTGCTCATCACATAAACGGTGTCGGCCAGGAACACACTTTCGCGCAGGTCGTGGGTGACCAGGATCACGTTGAACCGCTTGGCCGCCTGCAGATCACGCAGGGTGCACCACAGCTCTTCGCGGGTGAAGGCGTCGAGCGCACCGAACGGCTCGTCGAGCAGCA
>JBBQKT010000018.1:0-21685 GCA_038327205.1 Burkholderiales bacterium
TTCAATTGAACACTTGAACGCAATCAAAATATCAGCTGATTCGACGCGCAGTACACATCAAACATGTATACTACGCAGCTCTACAAATTGGGTGTGTTGAGAGACTGAAAAGTACTCAGCAGACCAGCCAGTTAAGCCTGATGACCATAGCGAGTTGGTCCCACTCCTTCCCATCCCGAACAGGACAGTGAAATGACTCAGCGCCGATGATAGTGCGGATTCCCGTGTGAAAGTAGGTCATCGTCAGGCTAATATTTAAAGTAAAACCCCCAGTCTCGTAAGAGATTGGGGGTTTTTGCTTTGGGGGAATGAAAACTCAGTTGTTATGAATATAGCTGCCGTCGATGCGCAGGACGCCTGACCTGGCCAGTTCGTCAATCAATTCAAGTGTCCAAGATTTCATTGGCGTCGATGCGAAAAATTGCCGCCATAGTTGTTGGTAGATCGGTGTGTGACTAAGCCAGTCCAACAGTTCGATGGAAGCCACTTTCTGAATATCCAATAGATGATATTTAAGTAGAGCTTTAGCGGCATGACGGGCGTGGCGACGCGGATTAGCCCTAAAAAATACCAGTCGGTTGCGAGCTTCGTTCAATGCACTTTCGACGTCTGTGAAATATCGACCGTGTCCAGGAATAACAATTCTGGCGTTCAGGCTGGCGATCAAATCCAATGTGGATTCAACATCGTCAAAACCAGGCTCATCATCAATCTCTGGGAAAACGATACCGAAGCCATGCTCCCAAAGTGCATCTGCTGACATCAGCACGCCGCTTTCCGGTTCAAACAGCAGCACGGAATGCGTGTCATGACCGGGGGCGGCATGAATTTGCCAGTTCCGAGCCGCTTGTTGCATCGTGGTGCCAGGCTGGAGTGCCATGGCAGGGGTGAAGCGCTCGCAGTGCTGTCCGGTGGCAGCAAAGGTCAGTGCGCTCTGGTCCCACTCGACCGCCGATCGGAAATGGTTCGGAGGTACCCATATCGGACAGCCAAAGTGTTCCGACAAATGGGCGTTGCCTCCGCAGTGGTCGGAATGCAGATGGGTGTTGATGATCAGGCGAACTGCCTGACCGCCGAGAGCGGTCTCAACAAGCGACAGCGTTTGTGCTTTGTGCGTGCAATAGCCCGTGTCGACCAGGATCGCTCCGCGCGGATCGTCCAGCATCAACAGTGAATTGGACGAGAGCCAGCCGCGCTCGAGCATGACAAGGTCAGGAGGTAGCGCGACTTCAGCGCCACCACTCATGCGCTGCGCAACTCCCGGCGAAGGATTTTGCCGACATTGCTCTTTGGAAGCTCATCGCGGAATTCGATGTACTTCGGCCTCTTGTACGCGGTCAATTGTTCGGCACAGAAGGCGCTCAGGTCTTCCTCAGCGAGTGCGGGGTCGCTCTTGACGACGTAGAGCTTGACGGTTTCGCCAGAGCGCGCATCGGGGATGCCAACCGCTGCGCATTCGAGTACGCCTGGGTGCATGTTGACGACCTGCTCGATTTCGGTGGGGTAGACATTGAACCCGCTGACCAAGATCATGTCCTTTTTGCGGTCAACGATGCGGATAAAGCCTTCAGCGTCCATCACGCCGATATCGCCGCTTTTGAAGAAGCCATCGGCATACATCACGTTGGCTGTTTCTTCCGGTTTGTTCCAGTAGCCTGCCATCACCTGCGGACCTTTGATGCAGATCTCGCCGCGCTCGCCTTGCGGTACGTCGCGGCCTTCGTCGTCACGGATGGCAATCACGGTGGAAGAGACCGGCAGTCCGATGCTGCCGTTGAAGTTCTTCAAGTCGAGCCGATTGATGGTGGCCACCGGTGCAGTTTCGGAAAGGCCATAGCCTTCCACGACGGGACAGCCGGTAATCTTCAGCCACTTCTCGGCCGTGGCTTGTTGCACCGCCATACCACCACCATTGGAGATGACCAGTTCGCTGAAGTCCAAGCGGGCAAATGCCGGGTCGTTGGCCAAGGCGTTGAACAGGGTGTTCACGGCAGGAAACATCTGCACTTTGTGCTGCTGCAAAGTAGCGATGAAGCCGGGAATGTCGCGTGGGTTGGGAATGAGTAAGCACATCATCCCCAGGCGGGCGCCGAGCATGTAGCAGGCTGTCAACGCAAAGATGTGATACAGCGGCAAGGCGCAGACGATGGTCAACGGCCTGTCGCTGCCGATGGTGCTCAGTGAAGGCGTGAACCAGGCTTCGCTTTGCAAGATATTGGCCACCACATTGCTGTGGAGGAGGGTGGCGCCCTTGGATAGGCCGGTCGTGCCCCCTGTGTACTGCAAGAAGGCGACGTCGTTGGGGCCCAGATCGACACGTTTCAGGCTCAGACGACTGCCTGCATGCAGGGCCGCGTTGAAGCGGGTGACGGTGCGGCCGCCTTCCAATGGCAAACGAAACTCGGGCACCATTTTTTTGACATGGCGAACCGCGAAGTTGACCAGCGGGCCGCGCCACCAATTCAACATATCGCCCATGGCGGCGAGCACAACGTGTTCAACCTGTGTCTTGGCGATCACTTCTTCAAGCGTGGAAGCAAAGTTTTCCAGCACGATGATGGCCTGTGCGCCGGAATCCTTGAGTTGGTGCTCCAGTTCGCGGGGGGTGTAAAGCGGGTTGATGTTGACCACCACATAGCCTGATCGCAGGATGGCGGCGATGGCCACCATGTATTGCAGGACATTGGGCATCATGATGGCGACCCGAGCGCCACGCGGCAGGCCACGGGCTTGCAGCCACGCTCCCAAAGCCTGCGACATGGCGTCCACCTCGCTGAAGCTCAGGCGCTGATCCATGCAAACAGCTGCGTCGCGGCTTGCGTATTTGCGAAAAGCCTCCTCCAGCAATTCGACCAGCGAGCTGTAGCGGCTGGCATCGATTTCGGCAGGAACGCCGGCCGCGTAGCTTTTTAACCAGGGCTTGTCAGCGGCTTGGCCAGTCTGTTGCGGACGTTCCAGAGTTGCTGTTGCTTCCATTTCCGTGTCTCCTCGATCTGGTTTTGCTTGATCTCAGATGGTCGGCTGAGCCGGACATCTGCGTCAGGGTAATTGCCCTAGGACATCGTCACTTGGGGGACAAGCCAAGGTGTCGGCTGCGAACAAAGCGGCGGCAAGTGCCTCTTCTCGACCCCGCACGGTCTGAAGAAAGGCCGCAGCGCCGCCCATCGCCCGGAAGGTGTCAAAGCCCGATTCCAGGAACGCCTGCAGCTCGCTCATGCCCGCTGCGGTGGCCGGGCCGCGCATCATGCGCAGTGCCTGGCGCAGCAGCGGCTTCTTGGTCAGCTGCTCCAAAGCATCGCCGACGGCAATCGTCAGGTCGATCTGCAACTGCCGCTGATCGGGCTCGCCGCAGGCTTGCCAGGCGGCGGTGTAGCTGGCGCGGTCGAGTACCAGCACGCCCAAGGATTGCGCCATCCGGGTGTCCAGCCGCTCCGAGATCGCATGCAGCCGGGCCAGTCGCCCAACGGTGGCCACCACTTCGGCGGGAAAAATCCGCACCAAGGCTGGCACGACGCGGGCGAACTGTGCATCACGGCGCGTGTAGTCGCCTGGACCGTAGAGTTCTTGAAGAAAAAAGCGGGTGGCCTGCTGATAACGCGGTGTAGTCAGCAAATCGGCATAGGTATTGGCGAAGCGGTTTTGCTGATAGCGCTTGAGCACCTGCACCCGCTGGGCAAGCCCAGGCTCGTTCAGGCGCAAGGCACGTTCGACATCGACTTGTTGCAGCAGTGCCAACATCTGCTCGGCGGTGGGCGGGGGAGTTCGGCTCATCTTGGGAGGATTGTGCCGCTCCTACACTTGCGGCATGAATGGACGGATACAGCGGTGGCAGTTGGGGGCGCGGTGCGTATTGGCACTGCTGGTTTGGATGCTCTTCTCGCATGCGGGTGCGCCAGGGTGGGGGCTATTCGCAGCGGTGCTGGGTTTCTGGATTCATGTGCCGGTGATCGCTGTCCTGTTCTTATTGCTGCTGCGCGTGAACCGGGGTCGTTCTGCGCCGGGGGTTGGTGAGTTGCTGCGGGCATTCATCGGCGAGCTGTGGGCAGTGGAGCGGGTGTTCAGCTGGCAGCAGCCGTTTGCTGCTGAGGCATTCGCTGACTTTTTGCCGCCAGATTGCACTCGACGCGGCGTTCTCCTGCTGCACGGTTACACCTGCAACCGGGGCCTTTGGAATACCTGGATGCCGCGCCTGCAAGCTGCCGGTCACCCACACATCGCGCTGACCCTGGAGCCTGCATATGGGCAGATCGAGGACTATGCGGAGGCCATCGAGGCCGCTGTGCTGCGGCTGACCGCCTGCACTGGCCGCACGCCGCTGATCGTGGCGCACAGCATGGGAGGGCTGGCCCTGCGCGCCTGGGCAGCGCATTACGGCGCGGTCGGCCGCGTGCAACGCTGCATCACCCTGGGCACCCCCCATTTCGGTACCCTGTTGGCCCGCCTGGCCCATACACCCAATGCGCGGCAGATGCGGCACCGTGGCGAGTGGCTGGGCGGCCTGGCAGGGCGGGAGCTGCCGCTGTGGGGCGCTGGCTTCGATTGCTTCTACAGCGCCTGCGACCAGATCGTCTGCCCGGCGCAGACAGCTGTATTGCCAGGCTCACACGCGGTGCTGCTGCCGGCCACCGGCCACCTGGCGATGGTGTTCCATCCAGCTGTCTTCGCCGAGGTGCAGAAGCAACTCAGGCTGTAAGCACCCCGCGCCGGATCTGGTCCAGCTCGATGCTCTCGAACAGCGCCTTGAAGTTGCCCTCGCCAAAGCCCTCATTGCCCTTGCGCTGAATCAGCTCAAAAAAGATCGGACCGATCACCTCCTTGGTGAAGATCTGCAGCAGCAGCTCATGCGGCGCATCCAGATGGGCGGCGCCATCGATCAGGATACCCAGGCGGCGCAGCGCGGCCACGTCCTCGCCATGGCCCGGCAGGCGCTTGTCGATCAGGTCAAAGTAAGTGCCGATCGTGTCCTGGAACTGCACGCCAGTGCCGCGCATGCCTTCGACGGTCGCGTAAACGTTGTCCGTGCCCATCGCCACATGCTGGATGCCTTCGCCGTGGTACAGGTCGAGGTATTCCGCGATCTGGCTCTTGTCATCGCTGCTCTCGTTGATCGGGATGCGGATCTTGCCGCAGGGGCTGGTCATCGCCTTGCTCTTCAGGCCGGTCAACTTGCCCTCGATGTCGAAGTAACGAACCTCGCGGAAGTCGAAGAAGCGCTCATAGAACTCCGCCCACTCCTTCATCCGGCCGCGGAAGACGTTGTGCGTCAGGTGATCGATATAGGTCAGGCCGTGGCCGACCGGGTTTGAGGGCACGGGCTGGCCAGCCGCATCGAGCAGGGGCACAAAGTCAACGTCATAGATGCTGATGTTGCCAATGTCGCCAGACGCCGCGCCGTTCTTGCCCTGCCAGCGGTCGACAAAATAGATCAGCGAATCGCCAATGCCCTTGATTGCCGGGATGTTCAGCTCCATCGGTCCGGCCTTGTTGTCAAAGCCCCAGGCACCCAACTCCAGCGCACGCTGGTAGGCCTGGTTGGCATCCTTGACGCGGAAGGCAATCGCGCAAATCGAGGGCCCGTGCAGGCGCGCGAAGCGCTGGGCAAAGGAGTCGCCCTCGGCATTGATGATGAAGTTCACCCCGCCCTGGCGGTACAGGGTCACGCGCTTGTGGCGGTGCTTGGCGACGGCGGTGAAGCCCATCGTTTCAAACAGTTTGCCGAGTGCTGTCGGATCGGGGGCGGCGAATTCGATGAACTCGAAGCCGTCCGTGCCCATTGGGTTGTCCCAGGGAGTGAATGCCATGGTTGTTGCTCCAGCAATGCTTTTAGATGTCCGAAACTGTAGGCCTGAGAGATCGCAGCTTTCATGTGATGTCTGGCGCAGTGCTGCGTCCCAACGCAGGAATCCTGCAAAATCCAGCCATGGAAGCACTGGTTCAGCTCGATGCGATTGATCGACGCATTTTGAGGGCGCTACAAATCGATGGCCGCGTCACCTACGACGCGCTGGCGGCGCAGGTCAGTCTGTCGGCGTCGGCCGTGCTGAGGCGCGTCCGCCGGCTGGAGGAGGTGGGGGTGATCAGCGCTTATGTCGCCCTCGTCCCGCCCGAGCGTGTCGGCCTCGGTCTGACGGCCTATCTCAACGTGCGTTTGGAAAAACAGACCGAGAGTCACAAGCGCAACCCGATGGACCTGTTCCGTGCGGCGGTACAGGCCTGGCCCGAGGTGGTCGAATGCGCGGCGCTGACCGGCGAGATGGACTATCTGCTGCGCGTCGTGGTGCAGGACATGGCGCACTACGCCCGCTTCATTTCCGAGACCTTGTTGAAGCATCCCAGCGTGCAGGACTGCAAGACCAGCTTTGTGCTCGACCGGGTGAAAAACACGACGGCCGTGCCGGTTTAGATCCGGCGCAGCACCACTGCCAACTCCGCCCAGCCCTGGCCATGTGGCACGGCCGAATAGGGTGGTGCGGGCCAGGCCCACCGGTCAGCCGGGAACAGCGCACGCATCGCGTTGATGTCGCCGTGGTAGGGCGGGCCTTCGACCACGCCGGCAGCCGCACTTTCGCGCCTGGCTTGCATGAAGAGCGCCAACAGCAGGCCGCCGGGCTTGATCCAGGCGTGCAGTTGATCGGCGTAGCGCCGCCAGTGGTCGGGGTGCAGGGCGCAGAGGCAGGTTTGCTCGTAGGCGATGTCCAGAGCGGCGCCGGGCTGCCAAGTCAACACATCGGCCTGCTCGACCGAACCGGGCAAGCCGTCCAGGCGTTCACGGGCGATAGCCACGGCGGCGGGCGCGTAATCAAGGCCGATGGCAGCGATGCCGGCTTGGCCCAGCGCCAGTAACTCATGGCCACGGCCGCAGCCTGGGATGACGATGCTTTGCCCGGCGGCAATCAGTCCTTGTTCAAGCCAGGCCAGCAGTTGCGGATGCGCGCCGCCACGGTCCCAGGGGGTTTGGCCGTTTTCGAAACGCGCCTGCCAGAAATCAAGGGTCGGGCCGCCTGCCATCAGTCGAACTCATGCAACAGTTTGAGCGTGTGCTCCGGGCCCATATTCAGCAAGGTGCCGATCTCCTTCACATCATCCGGCACGGCCTCGTTGTCCCAGCCATCAGCCGTGTGGCGCGCCAAGCGCACTGCCAGCTTGACGGACTGCACTTGTGGATCGTTCGCGCGCCTGTCGTCGGTCATATGGGCCAGCAGCTCGGGCAGGTGCCAGGCCTTCATCAGCGCTTGCTCAAGTTCGCTCAGCTCGATATGAAGCAGCTCACGCTGCAGGTTGACGCTGCGTGCATGAGGGTCGGCCAGCCGGTTCGCCTCCAGTTGCAGGGCCAGCTGGGGCGCGTGCACCCAGAGCAGCATTTCGGCAAAGTCGTGCAGCAGGCCGGCGCTGTGCAGCACGGCGGCATCGGGGTCGAGTCGGTGAATGGCAAACCCGAGGGCAAAGCGCGCCGACCGGTCAGCGCGGGTCAACACGCGGCGCAGGCCCAGCAATGCGTCTGGATAGGCTGCAAGCCGGTCTTCCACGGTGGGCTGTGGGCCGAAGGTGTTGAAAAACGGGGTGATGCCCATCAGCACCAGGGCTGCGGTGACCGTTTCGACGTCGCTCAACAGGCCGGAGCTTCGCCGCGAAGACACGTCGGCCGCGTGGGCCAGTACCTTCAGCGTCAGCAGCGGATCGGTGGCGATCATTTCGCCGAGGCTGTTGGCATCCACCGCATCCTCGTTGCTGCGCAGCAGTTCCAGCGCCTCAGCGGTCTCGGCCAGCACTGGAATTTCAGCGGTCTGAAACAGCGCGGTCCATTGCGCCAGATCCGGCAGGGCTTGGCGCAAGGGCAACGTGGCGGTGGACGTGGGCATGAGATTCAGCGGGCTGGGATGCTGAATCCTATATCGGCCGCCCACCGCCGTATCAAAGCGTCAAGACCTCAAAGTCGCGTGACACCGGTCAAAGTACCGGCCAGATGGCCATTGACATACAGCGCGCCCTCAGGTGCGCCCGCCTCGGCATAGAACTCCAGCTCGGGTCGGCCGCGTGCGCGCCGCTGCACGAGGGCCACATGATCAGCCAGCCGGGCCAGGCCACGGCTGCCACTGCGCAGCCAGCGAGCCAGGCGCAAGCGCCACCGTTCATGGGTGATGGCCTCGTCGCGCGGGCCGTGAAGGTCGATGAGTCTCATGGTGTTGCTCCATCCAGCGCCGGGCTGGGTTTTATGTCATTCGCTTGATGGATTCAAGCGCTGTCGAGTTGGGCGATCTGCCTTTGCAAATCGCGATGTGCGGCTTGGCGCGGCTTGGCATTGCTGCCATGACGGCCCGCCAGGCGCATCAAGGCAGGGGCGACCAGCGGGTTGCGTGGCTTGCAGCTGATCAGGGTCAGCGGGCGGATGGTTTGACGTGATTTCATGGGTTTGATCCTGTGAGGGCAATGCAGCGGCGCCACTGCGGCGCTGCAGCCAATGCAAATGGGAACGAAAAATCAGGGGCGGCGGCTGCGCTGAAGGCAGCTTCGCGAAAGCTGTTTTCAGGCGCCGGTCAAGAGTGGGAGGAGGGCCGACTCGTTGTGGGGAAGATCACCACAACTTGCGCAAATGATAAACGAATGATTATCTTGCGCAAGTCTAATTCATCAAAATTGCCACCCAAGTTAGGGGGCTGGGCAGGCCATTGGGTTCAGCGCTTCTTTTTTGGCTTCAAGGGCGCGATGCCTTGTTGCAGCCGGCGCCATTCGTCCAGTTCGGCCGCGCCACCTGCTGGCAGCAGGGCGGATGCAGGCGCAGCCTTGGGCGCAGGGGCAAACATGGGCGCCGCAACTGTGGCGGCTGTCGCGGCTGTCGGCGTTGCGACCGGCGTCAGCACCTCGCCCAGCAGATCCAGCAGCCGGGTGCGGGCGCGCTGAGGATGGCGGCGGTAGAAGGTCAGCACCAGTCCGACGATGAAGCGCTCGTCGTCGTCCTGCGGCACGCTGGGGGTTTCTTCCGGTGCGACCTTGGCGGCCATATTGGGATGGTCGTGATCCATCCAGCCCGGAGGCTTTTGGAAGGCCTGCTCGAACTGCCGCGCCAGGCGCTCGCCGATTTGCCGGTTGCGGCCCTTGATCTGGCTCCAGTAACTCGGCTGGATTTGCAGCTTCTCGGCAAAACGCCGCTCCAGCCCTCGCAAGGTGGCGAGATCGGGTTGCTTGATCGTGGCTGCGACAAATTCATCGAACAGTTGCATCGCGTTGTCCAGGCGGACTTGCGCGGTATCGCGGGGGGCGGTTGACATCTGCCTATGATAAAGCGTCGTTCACCAGACGATGGTGTGGCGAGACTTCACAGCGATCCTTCATCCGCATGCTGAATCGCAGCCCAAGCCCAAGCCCAAGCCCTTAACGGCCCCTGACTTGCCTTCGAGCGAATCATCGTCGCTGACCGTGTTGCTCCGCTCGACACTGCCCGGCTGGGCAATGGCACTGGCCTGATGCGGGTGCGCTTCCAACAAGGTCTTCTTGCCAGCAAAGAGCAACGCGCCCTCGTTGTCGATGCCAGAATCCGCCCACTTTCAATTTGGAGCCGGCATGCAGCCCACCCGTTCATTGACCCCTTTGACTTGCGCGTTCGTCGCTGCCCTGCTCGTGCTGGCGCCGCCCGCGTCGGCCGACACGCTGGATCCGACGATCACCCAGGTGCTCAAGGACATCTCGCCGGCCCGCATCGAGCAGCGCATCCGTGCGCTGGTGGCGTTCGAGACCCGCCACACCGCGTCGGAGACCGAGTCCGACACACGCGGCATCGGCGCGGCGCGGCGCTGGATACAGCGTGAGCTGCAGGCCTGCTCAAGCGCCAGTGGTGGGCGTCTGGCCGTCACGATGGATGAGTTCATCGAGCCGGCGGGCAGCCGGATGGCCCAGCCGACCACACTCATCAATGTGGTCGCCACCCTGCCCGGCACCTCAGCGGTGGGCAAGAGCCGGCTGCTGGTCGTCAGCGGCCATTACGACTCGCGCAACAGCGATGTGATGGATGCCAAGGGCGCATCGCCCGGTGCCAATGACGACGCCTCGGGCGTGGCGGCGGTGATGGAGATGGCCTGCGCATTTGCGCCGCATAAATTCGACGCGACCCTCGTCTTCATGGCCGTGCCCGGCGAGGAGCAGGGCTTGCTCGGTGCGGCGCACTGGGCCAAGACGGCGCAGCGACTGGGGCTCAATGTGGAGGCGATGATCACCAACGACATCATTGGCAGCTCGACCGGCGACGCCGGCCAGCGCGATGCCAAGCAGGTGCGCCTGTTCGCGGACGGGCTCGACCCCTTGATGCGCTTGCTGGTGCAGGCCCGCGCCAATGTGCCAGCCACCGATGCCGAAACCAAGGCGCTCGACGCCAGCCGCGACCGGCTACAGGCTCTGGTGCTGGCGGGCGGCGCGGAGGATTTGCCCACCCACCAGCTTGGCCGGCATCTGAAGTCCCTGGGCGAGCGCTATTTGCCCGGCTTCACCGTCAACCTGATCCAGCGCCGTGACCGCTATCTGCGCGGCGGCGACCACCTGCCGTTTCTGGAGCGGGGTTACGCGGCAGTGCGCTTCAGCGAGCCGTTCGAGAACTTCAACCATCAACACCAAAACCTGCGCACCGAGAACGGGGTGGTCTACGGCGACCTGCCGGAGTTTGTCGATTTCGGCTTTGTGGCCGATGTGGCGCGCATCAACACCGCCGGCCTGGCCGGTCTTGCTCTGGCCCCGGCCCCGCCGCAGCAGGTGCGGCTGGACGCCAGCGAATTGACCAACAACAGCACCCTGGTCTGGGCCGCCAGCAGCGAGGCGGAACTGGCCGGTTACCGCGTGGTGTGGCGCACCACCGATTCAGCCACCTGGCAGCATTTCAAGGATGTTGGCCTGGTCACCACCGTCACCCTGCCGGTGTCCAAGGACAACGTGGTGTTTGGCGTGCAGGCGCTGTCCAGGCGCGGCTTTGCCAGCCTGGCGAGCTATCCCCTGCCGCTGCGGCGCTGATGGAAGCCTGCGATCAGCGAACGCTGACCAGGCGCTTGAAATACATCGCGCTGCCGTGCAGCCGACCTTCGGCGCAGGCGTCGTAATCAGGGATTTCGCCGGCGCGTTGCCAGCCCAGGTGGGCGTAGACGGATTCGGCTTGCGATCCGGCTGGGGCTTCAAGCACCAGCAGGCTGCGCCCTTGATCCATGGCAGCACATTCGACCCGACTCATCAACTGGCTGGCAATGCCCCGGCCGCGGCTCTGGCTGTGCACCATCAAGCGTTGCACTTCGCCACGGTGGTGCGCATTGGCGCCCGGGCAAAGTGACAGTTGCACGGCGCCCTGCAGTGGGCCGGCGGTGTGCTCGTCGCCGCTGTGGCCAGCGTCGCAGGCGATCCATAGGCTTTGGCGAGCGCCCAGATGCGCGAACACGCCTTGCCAGTAGTCCAGCGCCTGGTAGCGCGACAGCGGGGCCAGAAAGCCCAGGCTCGCCCCATGGTGGACCCCGTCGATCAGCAGATCGGCCAGGGCGGGCAGCCATTGCAGGTCACGCCCCGTCAGCTTGCGCAAATGGGTGCTGCGCGGGCGGCCAACGAAATGGCTGGCCAACAAATACTGCTCGGCCCCTTGGGCAGAAAGACGAGTGGCCGTGGCGGAAACGCGGGCGTGCATGGCAGAAGTGGGCGACATGGGCGGCATGGGCATCAGGGAAAACGAACAATGGTTATCCCTAGGCAAGCCTCGTGCCAACTGCCGGGGGGCTTCCTAGCTCTCGAGCCCCGGTTCGGCCACCAGGCGCCCACGCCCCTCGCGTTTGGCCATGTAGAGCGCCGCCTCGGCCCGCTGCATCAGGTCGTCGATATGGCGATCTCCGGCGCGCAGCTTGGCCCAGCCGGCGCTGAAGTCGAGCGCAAAGCCGAGGGTGGCCGTGGCCTGTGCGGCCAGTGCGGCGCGCATTCGCTCGTCCATGGCTGGCGGGCCCAGCGCATCACAGCGGGCCATCAGCACCGCAAACTCTTCGCCACCCACACGGCCCACCAAGTCGCCCAGCCGCATTTGCGCTTGCAGGCAACTGCCAAACAAAGCCAGCGCCCGGTCGCCAGCGTCTTGGCCGTGCTCGGCGTTGATGGTCTTCAGGAAGTCGAGATCCAGCACCAGCAAAGCCAGGGGTTCGTTGTGGCGGCGCGCCATCGAGATCAGATGCACGGCCCGCTCGGCAAAAGTGCTGCGGTCGGCCAGACCGGTCAGGCTGTCGGTTTGCGCCAGCCGGGCCAACTGGCTTTCAGCTTCGGCGCGCCAGGCCAGCAGCAGGGCGGGCAGCAGCAGGCTCAAGGCCAGCTGTGCGGCCAGCGCCAGGGCGGTGTTGATGTCGCTGCTTGTGAGGCTGCCGGCGAAAACACTGCTGGAGGAAACGCCCAGGCCGCTGATGGCCTCAAAGCCCCGCGCCAAACACGCCAGGGCCAGCGGCAGGGTGGCCGCGCCCAGCAACGCGCGCCAGCGGCGGCTGTTGTGCACCTGCACATCCCCCAAGGGCGGCGTGGTGGGCTTTTGCGGCAGCACGGCTGCCCCCGCCAGCATCAGCAGTTGCAGTGCCAGCCAGGCCTGCGCCCAAGCAATGCGCAACGGGGTGGCATCGAGCAGCAGGCCATAAACCACCGGCATCAGCAGCGGCGCGCCAATCATGAGCCAACGGCCTGCGCGCGGCGTGGCCGGCAGCCACAGCCGCACCGCCCACCACAGCGCGCTCAAGGCGACGCTGAAGCTGCACATCGCCAGCGGCAGCAGCACCGGGCCGCGTGGGCCGCCGCTGGCAGCCAGCGCCAGCCAGCCCAGTGCCTGTGCCGCCATGCCCGCCTGCGCCCAACGCGCAGCCGGGCTGCCATGGCGCCCGACCATCAGGGCCATCACTGCGGCGGCCGCCATCCCTTGCAGGAGTAACAGGTTGAACAGCGTGGGATTGTCGAAATTCATTGGAACGCCACTTCGGCAAAACTGCGCAGCTTGCGACTGTGCAGTTGACCCAAGGGCCCGCTGCGCAGCAACTCCACCGCACGCAGCCCGATGCGCAGATGCTGGTCGACCCGAGCGCGGTAGAACTGGTCGGCCATGCCTGGCAGCTTGATTTCGCCGTGCAGCGGCTTGTCGGACACGCACAGCAAAGTGCCATAGGGCACGCGGAAGCGAAAGCCGTTGGCGGCGATGGTGGCGCTTTCCATGTCCAGCGCGATGGCGCGGCTCTGGCTGAAGCGCCGCTCGGGGCCGCCGTCCTTCGTGTTGGGCAGCAGCTCCCAGTTGCGGTTGTCGGTCGAGGCGACCGTGCCGGTGCGCAGAATCTTCTTCAGCTCGAATCCCTGCAGTTGTGTCACATCGGCCACCGCTTGCTCCAGCGCCTGTTGAATTTCGGCCAGCGACGGGATCGGCACCCACAGCGGCAGTTCCTCGTCGAGCACATGGTCCTCTCGCACATAGCCGTGTGCCAGCACATAGTCTCCCAGGCTCTGCGTGTTGCGCAGCCCGGCGCAGTGGCCCAGCATCAGCCAGGCATGGGGGCGCAGCACGGCGATATGGTCGCTCATGGTCTTGGCATTGGCCGGACCGACGCCGATATTGACCATGGTGATGCCGCTGCGGTCACGCCGGATCAGGTGATAAGCGGGCATCTGCGGAAGCCGTTCAGGCGCGGCGCCCGGCAGGCCATCCAAGGTGCAGCCGGTGCGCACGGTCAGCACATTGCCGGGCTCGACGAAGCCGATGCAGTCGTCCAACTCATGAGCTTGCGACGGGTCGGCCCTGTGCTGCATCAGCGCATGGCCCAGGCGCACGAACTCATCAATGTAGAACTGGTAATTGGTGAACAGCACGAAGTTCTGGAAGTGCTCGGTCGAGGTGCCGGTGTAGTGCTTGAGCCGCTGCAGCGAATAGTCGACCCGCGGCGCGGTGAACAGGGCCAGCGGCCGCGGCTCGCCTGGCGACGGCTCGTGAGTGCCGTTGGCAATGCCGTCGTCCATCGCTGCCAGATCGGGCAGGTCGAACAGGTCGCGCAGCAGCCCGCGCCGTGCAGGCGTCAGCGTGCCCTCGACATGCTCGCGCTCGCCCAGCGCGAAGTGCAGCGGGATGGGCTGGTGGCCGGTGCCGATCTCCAGCGGCACGCCGTGGTTTTGCAGCAGCAGGGTGAACTGCTGCAGGTAGTAGTCGGCGAACAGATCGGGCCGGGTCAGGCTGGTCTCGAACAGGCCGGGGCCATCGACAAAGCCGTAAGCCAAGCCGTCCAAATTCGAATCAGGCCGGGCCGCGGTCTGGGTGCGAATGCGCACAAAGGGGTAGTTGGCACGCACCGGTGCAATGTCCTCGCCTGCCACGAAGCGCTGCAGTGCAGCGCGCAGATGCGCGACGCTGGCGGCATAGATTTCTTGCACGCGGGCCAGGGCGGCAGCGGGGTCGTCAAAACGGGTGGGCGCGAAGAAGGGCGGGGTTGATGTCATCGGGGCTCACTTCAACGCGTCATTTCAAAGGAATGGGCGTGGCCCGGTCCACCGCGACGGCGGTCACGCTGTTCTGCGGCGAGCCCTCGATCACCCGGTCGGAATAGGTCAGGTAGACCAGGGTGTTGCGCTTGCTGTCGACCATGCGAACGATGCGCAGCCGCTTGAACACCAGCGAGATGCGTTCACTGAACACTTCTTCTTGCTGTGGCAGGGCTTGGGCAATGCGGATCGGTCCGACCTGGCGGCAGGCAATCGAGGCCTCTGATTTGTCTTCGGCCAAGCCCAGCGCGCCCTTGATGCCGCCCGTCTTGGCGCGCGACACAAAACAGGTCACACCGGCCACCTTGGGGTCGTCATGGGCATCCACCACGATCTTGTGGTCGGGGCCGATGAACTTGAACACCGTGTCCACCTCGCCGATGGTCTCGGCCGACGAAAAGCCACAGGCCAAAGCAGTCATGCATATCAAAACGGACTTCATAGGCATCCTCGTTGGCAGCATGAAAAAAGCCCGCACGATGCGGGCTTTTGAAGCGCTGGGCCGGTAAGGCTCAGTCGACTTTCTTGGCGCGGCGACGGGCAATCGCACCAATCGCCAGCACCCCGAGGCCGAGCATCGCATAGGTTGATGGCTCCGGCACCGGCGTGGCTGCCACTTGAACCAACTGCCCGCGAATTTCGCCGCCTGGGAACGCTGCCGTGTGCACGTTCACGTAGGCCAGGCTACTTTGCAGGTTGCTGAGGAAAGTCACATTGGGTGCCGACACTGCATTGCCGCCGACCAGCAGGTTGCCGCCGGCGTTCAAGGCCAAGAACGGTGCTGCATTCAGATTCACCACAACCCCAACATTCGCGCCTGCGGGAGCGGCGGCGTGAATGTGGAAGCCGGTGGCCACATTGGTCAGGCCGAACACGGACATTGAAAAGTTGTACGTGTCGTCGGCGGTAGCCAGGGTGCCGAAGTCGTTGTAGAACAGGGTGGCGACGCCCGTGCCGATTGACGCATTGGGGGTGGTTTCGTTGATGCCCGCCAAACTGGCGTTGAATTGGTAGACCGTGGCCTGGGCCGCCAGCGGCAAGACAAACAGTGCTGCTGCAGCAGCGACGAGGGACAAGTGCTTTCGCATCGCGAACTCCATATGTGAAGGAACAGATCAATCAAGCAATTTCTGTGCTCGAACGCAATAAATGCACAAAAACCGACTTTTTGCTGGGCAGACCCGTGCTTGCAACTGATGGAGCAAGCGTCTCCGGCCGCTGAATGTACAAGATTTCGACATGCCTTGCTTGCAAGCAAAGTTTGTTCATCGGAGGGCGGCGCTGGCCCAGCCTCCGTGCGGCGCCATCGACGCTAGGCTGCCTGCAGAGTCTGGCGGGGCGGTTCAGCCGCTGCGGTGCCAACGGTTATGGCCACCACTTATGCTGCGCCATGCCGATCAAACTCCCACCTGCCTTGCCCTTGTGGTGCCTGGTTTCTCCCTTGATGGCCGCCTTGTTGCTGGGCCTGCTGATGGCCGTGCCGTTGACTGGGCTGCTGACGGCGCTGGTCGGGCTGGTGTTGATGGCAGCGGTGCTGTCGGCCGTCCACCATGCCGAGGTGATCGCTCACCGGGTCGGCGAGCCCTACGGCTCGCTGGTGCTGGCCGTTGCGGTGACGGTGATTGAGGTGGCCTTGATTGTTTCGCTGATGCTGGCCGGTGGCGAGGCGGCAGCGGCCACGGCGCGCGACACGGTGTTTTCGGCGGTGATGATCGTGCTCAACGGCGTGGTGGGCCTGTGCATCCTGGTGGGTGGCCTGCGCCACAAAGAGCTGGCCTTTCGGCTTGAAGGCACCAGCCCCGCGTTGGCTGTGCTGGTTGCCTTGGCGACCTTGACGATGGTGTTGCCGGTCTTCACCACCACCGTGCCGGGGCCGATCTTTTCGACCTCGCAACTGATCTTTGTCGGGGTGGCCTCGCTGGTGCTCTACGGGGCCTTTGTCTTTGTGCAGGCGGTGCGCCACCGCGACTATTTTTTGCCGATTGAAAACGTCGGCGACGCCGAGGTGCATGCCGTGCCGCCCAGCAAGACAGTGACCTGGGCCAGCCTGGGGCTGCTGCTGGTCTGTTTGATCGGCGTGGTGGGCCTGGCCAAGCTGTTGGCACCTGGAATTGAGACCGCCATCAAAGCCGCCGGGGCGCCGCCCAGCGTGGTCGGCGTGATCGTGGCTCTGCTGGTGCTGCTGCCCGAAACCGTGGCCGCCCTGCGCGCGGCCCTGCACAACCGCCTGCAGACCAGCCTGAACCTGGCGCTGGGCTCGGGCATTGCCAGCATTGGTTTGACGATCCCGGTCGTCGCCGTGCTGTCGCTGTTCTTGCCCTATCCGCTGGTGCTGGGCCTGTCCACCGTCAATATGGTGCTGCTGGGCCTGAGCTTCATCGTGGGGATCCTGACACTCGGTGGCGGACGCGCGACCGTGCTGCAAGGCGCGGTGCACCTGGTGCTGTTCGCGGTGTTCTTGTTTTTGGCGGTGGTTCCTTAAAGCCGCTCTGGCCTCTCAGGCCGCAGGTGGCTGCGGCTCCGACTCCGGCGGCACGCTGGTCGGCGACGGCCCCTGATCGGGCTCGACCGGCAGATGCGTGGGGTCATCATCGGTTTCGGGTTCGCCGTGGTGCTTGGGTGCATGGTTGTTCATGGGAATCTCCTGGTTGCGTGGATCGTGGCTGCGGCGCCTGGCGCTGTCACGTCACCAAGTGTGCGCCTGCGTTTGGCGGCTTTCGTCGCGTAAATCCGATTGCTGAAGTGAAGGCCCGTTCGGGCTGCCACTTCAGGAGTCCGCGATGCGCCATCCCAAGTCCCCAGCCCGGTCGGTCGAATTTGCCGGCGAATTTGCGGGGGATAGTGACGGGCAGCCCTGCCGGCTCACGCTGCGACCGATCCGACCGGACGATGCGCCGCGGCTCGGGGCCCTGTTCGGGCGGATGTCCCCGGCGGCGCGGCGGCAACGCTTTCATTGCGCCACGCGTGGCCCCTCGGCCGCCGCCCTGCAGGCGATGAGCTGTGTGGATTTCGAGCACGACAGCGCCTGGGTTGTCAGTCTTTGGGACGGCGAGGACGAGGCGCTTGTGGGTGAAGCCCGCTGGCACCTCGACACCCACAACCCCGCTGGTGACAGCGCCGAGTTCGCCATTGCCGTGGCCGACAGTCTGCAGCACCAAGGCCTGGGCCGCCGACTGATGCGCGTGCTGGAAGCGGATGCCTTGGCCCACGGCGTGCGTTCGCTGTACGGCGATGTGTTGAGCGGCAATGCCGCCATGCTGTCGCTGATGCAGCGCTGCGACTACGTGCTCGACGGCGAGGCCGACCTGAGCGGCGAACGGGCTTGCGGCGAGACGGTGCGGGTTGAGCACCGGCTGGCTGGGCCAGCGGCCCCGCGGCGGGGATGGGTCGATTGGCAGCAGGCTTGGGTGGGCCTGCGCCGCCGTTTCAGTCCGGCCTGAGCCCTACTGCTGGGTGGTCAGCTGCAACACGGTCAGTGGCATGTTGCAGCCGACACGGAAGCTGGCTGCCTTGCTGACCGAGCCAGGCGGCCAGAGCAGCGCTGGCATATTGCCCTTCACATCGAAGGCCAACAGCCAGACGGCGCTGCTGATAGTCGGGCTCAGAGGCGTCTGTCCGACCTTCTGCAACGATGGCAGGCTGCCTTTCGCAAACACGAAGCTCGACTGCTGGACGGCCGTGTCAATCAGCTGCCCGCCGCGGTACAGCGTGACTGTTGCGCTGGTGACGTTGATGTTCCTGAGATTGCCTGGCGCCAGCAGGCGCAGATCGGCCGCCTGATAGTTGAAGTTGATCTGTCGTGGCGTGCCCGGCATATCAGCGCCCAGGGGGGAGAAGGCACCGCCGAAGACAGCCACCCCGGACGGAAGTGCGCCGCCTTGCACTTGCCCCATGCCGAGGCCGCCACCTGGGCCGCAAATCGTGCCGGCCGGGCATACGAACGGCACCATTTGCCAGCATTGCAGTGCTGCAGTCGGGTTGGTCGCCGTGCCGGCCGGGGCCTGCGCCACCGCCGTGACGCCCGCGAAGGCCAGGCTTGCGATCACAGGCAAGCGACGCAAAACGCTTGTGTTTTTAGGCTTTTTCATGGGGATGCTCTCGGGTGGGCAGGGTCAAAGAACCACGGGCAGATCAGCCCATGGCACGGGGGAAGGGGGGCGGGCCAGCCAACCAAGCCATGCCGGCGCCTCGGCCTGGCTGCCAACCTGCTGGCGCAGGGCTTCGACGGCGGCTGCCGGCACCGTCTGGCCGGCGGCCAGCGCCAGATAGGCGCGAGCGACCTGGGTGAAGGGATGCGCTTCGCCCAGGCTTTTGGCCAGCAGCGGCTCGGCCTCACGCCACAAGGCGCGCGCCTGTTCGAGCTGCCCCAGCCGGGCTCGGGCGCAGCCCAGCAGCACGCGGGTGATGGCGCCGCTGCTGTGGCTGGCGGAGGTGAGCTGGATCTGTCGGTCCAGCGTGGTTTGCAGCACCTCGGCGGCCTCGGCACTGCGGCCGCTGCGCAGCAACGCCTCGCCGTGATAGCGGCGCAGTTGCTCGGTGCGGCTGTTTGTGCCGATGTTGTTGCGGCCTTCGCGTTGTTCCATCGCGGCCAGCAGCTGCCGCAGGGTCGGTTCGGCCTCGGCGCTGCGGCCCTGGTAGATCAGCACGCGCGCCGCCAGCATGTCGGCATGGGGGCCGCGCCAGGCCTCGGTGCCGGTGAGGCTGGCCTCGCCGCCGCGCAGCTGGGCAATCCACTGCGCGGTCTGCTCGAAGCGACCCAGGCGCAAGCTGGCGTAGGCCAGCTCGCTGACGGTCGACACGGTCATGCTGTGCTCGGGCCCCAGGCGTTGCAGCATTTCGGCATGGGTGCGTTCGAGTTGGGCGGCCCCATCGGTAAAGCGGCCGGCCCAGGCGTCGAGCGTGCCGAGCTGCATCTCGGCATTGAGCCGTTCGACGGTGCCGGCGGCCCCGCGCAGTTGGTGCAGCTGCACCGCACGCACGAGGTGGCCGCGCGCCACCTGCATCTGGCCGTTCATGCGCGCGGTGATGCCATGACCGAGCGCGGCCCAGGCCAGCCATTCCGGCTCGGTCACGCCCGCCGCCGTCAGCAGTTGCTCCGCCTGTGCGTAGGCCGCCTGGGCCTCGGGCACGTGGCCACTGTTCATCTCAAGCTCGGCTTGCAAGAGCGCCGCGCGGCCGGGCAGGTCGGGCCGGGTCTGCGCCAGCGGGCCGCTCAGGCGCTGCAAGGTCTGCGCGGCTGCGTCGGGCTGAACGGCTTTGACCTGGGCATCGGCCAGACGCCACAGCGCCTCGGCCTGGGCCGGTCGGTCGCCCGCCTGTTCGGCACTGCTCAGCTCGGCGCGCCAGTTGATGAGGGCGGGCTCGAAGGCACCGATGTCCTGGTAGAGCTGGGCCATGCGCCGCACCACGCCGCGCCGCGTGGCCGGGTCGAGCGCGGCGCCGGTGGCGAGAAACGCCTGGCCGCGGTCGAGCAACTCACGAGCGCTGAACTGCCGGTTGGCCGCGTTCTCTGGTGCCATGCCGGCGAACAGACTTTGCAGCAGACCGTCCACCGCCTGGGCTCGTTCGGCACTGAGGCTGGCGGCATGCTGCTGCCGCCAGGCTTGCAGGCCGGCTACGCCGCTGCCCGCCAGGCCCAGGGCCAGCAAGGCCAGCGGCAAACGGTGGCGCTGAATGCCGCGCCCGAAGACATAGGCCAGGCTGGGGCGGCGCGCCCGCACCGGCTGGTGCGCGAGGTGGCGGCGCAGGTCATCGGCCAGTTCGGCGGCCGAGGCGTAGCGGCGCGCCGGGTCGCGTTGCAGCGCCTTGGCGACGATGTTGTCGAGGTCGCCACGCAGCGCCCGGCTGAGCCGCGCGGTTGAGGTGCCGGGCAGCCAAGCGTCGGCCAGCTGGGCAGATGGCTTGGGCAGCGGGGCCTCTAGCGCCGCGCGCAACACCTGCGCCAGGCCCATGCCGGGTGTGAGGTAGGGGTGGCGGCCGGTCAGCAGCAGCTGCATCAGCAGGCCCAGCGCATAGACATCGGTGGCCGTGGTGATGCTGCCGTCCTGCAACTGCTCCGGCGCGGCGTAGCCGGGAGTCAGGCGGGCATCGGCCCGTTGCGTGGGTACGCTGGCCGGGGTCTCGTCCGGGCCGGTATCGAGCAGCTTGGCGATGCCGAAGTCGAGCAGCTTGACCTGCCCCTCGCGGCTGACCAGCACGTTGTCCGGCTTGAGGTCACGGTGCACGACCAGGTGGCGGTGCGCATGGGCCACCGCGTCCGTCAGGTCGATCAGCAGCCTCAAGCGCGCGGGCAGCGTTAACGCGTGCTCGGTCACGTAGCGGTCGATCGGCAGGCCTTCCACATGCTCCAGCACCAGGTAGGGCTGACCGCTGGTGGTGACGCCGTCGTCAAGCAGCCGGGCAATGTTCGGGTGGGTCAGCCGGGCGAGGATCTGGCCCTCGCGCTGAAAGCGTTCGGCCGCGCGGGGGCTGGCCAGGCTGAGGTTGAGCAGCTTGACTGCGGCCTGCCCCAGATAGCGTCCATCATCGCGCTCGGCCAGCCACACCGTACCCATGCCGCCTTCACCGATCAGCCGCTGCAGCCGCCAACTGCCCAGGCGCTGGCCTGCCAAGGGCAGGCTGAACAGGCCAGCTGGCGATGCCTGTTCAAGAAAGCTGGCCTGACCCGCGTCGGCATGCTCGCTCAGCAGCGCCTGCAACTCGGCGGCCAGCGCAGGGTCCTGCGCGCGGAGCCGTTCGACGCAGGCCTGGCGGGCCTCGGGCGGCGCGTCCAGCGCGGCATCGAGATGGGGTTGCAGGGTCTGCCAGCGGGCGGGGATCATGGTGAGCTGACTCCGGGTGTGCAGGGCTTGGGCTTGGCTTTGGCGGTGAGCGTTGGGCTTTGCGCGCTGCTGTCATGCCGCCAGCGGCAGCTCGCTCGAGCGTGCGACATACACCTTCAACAGCGCCTTCAGTCGTGGCAATGCTTCCAATGCCGCTTCACGGCCGAGCGCCAGCAGATAGGGCATCGCGGCAGTATCGAACAGGCCGACGCGGCGGTCCAGCTCGGGCATCAGCAGCACCGTGCGGCGCAGGTCGGCGGCATGGAGCCGGCTGTCAAGCAGGCTGTTCGACAGCGTCGCGGTAACTTGTGTGGCGAGCCGCGAGGCGCTGCTGACCTGTCGCGGCAGGGGCACCCTGAAGCCCA
>JBBQKT010000019.1:0-20955 GCA_038327205.1 Burkholderiales bacterium
ATCGGGGTGGCACCTGCGCTGTGTTCAAGGTCACTGACAATGAACCCAACCGGCCGCCGATGGTTGGCGCTGTAGATACGCCGAAATTCTGATTTTTCAATCACAGCTTCGACCAGCACCAAAACCCAACATTATAAACTCCGCCGCGCAATCCAAAACCCCCATGCCCACAGAAAACTCAAAAACCATCGCCAGCTTGCTGATCCGCCCAAGCATCGACGCCGACATCACAGCGATTCAAGCCATCTACGCCGACAACGTGCTGCACGGCACCGGCACTTTTGAAACCGAGGTGCCCGACGCGGCTGAAATGGCGCGCCGCCGCAGTGAGGTGCTGGGCCGCCAGCTGCCTTATCTGGTGGCCGAACGCGCTGGCGCGGTGCTGGGATTTGCCTATGCCAACTACTTCCGCCCCCGCATGGCCTATCGCTTCTGCCTGGAAGATTCGGTCTATCTGCGTCCGGACGCGAAGGGCCAGGGCATCGGTAAGCTGTTGCTGGCCGAACTGATCGCACGCTGCGAGGCGGGCGGCGCACGGCAGATGCTGGCCGTCATTGGCGACGCCGAAAACCACGGCTCGATCCAGTTGCACCGCTCGCTCGGTTTTGAACACACCGGCGTGCTAAAGGGCTCGGGCTGGAAGTTCGGCCGTTGGCTGGATGTGGTGCTGATGCAGCGCCAGCTCGGCCTCGGCAACACCAACAGCCCGGAGCAGGCATGAGCGCGCAACAGTACCGCTCCAAAACCGTCGCTACCTGGCTGGCCTTGCTGCTGGGCAGCTTGGGCCTGCACCGCTTCTACCTACATGGCTTGAACGACAAGCTGGCCTGGCTGCACCCCGTGCCCACGCTGATCGGGCTCTACGGCGTGCAGCGCATGGATCAGCTGGGGCAGGACGACCGGCTGGCCTGGCTGCTGATGCCGATCTTGGGCCTGATGCTGGTGCAAGCGATGATTTGCGGCATCGTCTATGGCCTCACATCCGATGAGAAATGGGCCTTGCAGCAAACCCAGCCGGAACGCCCTTCAGGCTGGCCAGCCATCATCGGCGTGATCGCTTGCGTGCTGTTTGGCGGCACTGTCTTGATGACGACGATTGCCTTCAGCGCCCAGCGCTATTTTGAAAGCCAGGTCGAGGCGGCGCAGGAAATCAGCCAGTGAAGGTCGGCTCGCGGTTCAGCTGAACAGCCCGAAGCTGATCCAGTAGCACAGGCCCGCGACCAGGGCTGAGGCAGGGATCGTGAAGATCCAGGCCCACACGATCGTGCCGGCCACGCCCCAGCGCACGGCCGAGGCCCGTTGCACCGAGCCAACGCCGACGATGGCCCCGGTGATGGTGTGGGTGGTGGACACCGGGATGCCCAGGGCGGTGGCCAGGAACAAGGTGATGGCCCCGCCCGTTTCGGCACAAAAACCGCCCACCGGCTTCAACTTGGTGATCTTCTGCCCCATCGTGCGGACGATGCGCCAGCCGCCGAACATCGTGCCCAGGCCGATGGCGAGGTAACAGGCAAAAATCACCCAGTTGGGTGGCGCTTTGTCGGTGGCCGCCATGTACCCCGACGCGACCAGCAGCATCCAGATCAGGCCGATGGTTTTTTGGGCGTCGTTGCCGCCATGGCCCAGGCTGTAAAGGCCGGCCGACACCAGTTGCAAACGACGAAACCAGTTGTCCACCCGCAGTGGCGAGTTGCGCCTGAACAACCATGCCACGGCCACCATCAGCAGCGATGCGAGCAAATAGCCGAGCAGCGGGGACAAGAAGATGAACAGCACCGTCTTGCCGATACCGCCCAGGATCAAATGGCTGAAGCCCGATTTGGCGATCACCGCGCCCACGATGCCGCCGATCAGCGCGTGTGACGAACTCGACGGAATGCCGTAAAGCCAGGTGATGAAGTTCCAGGCGATGGCCCCCATCAGCGCACCGAACACCACATGGTGATCGACGATGCTCGGGTCGACGATGCCCTTGCCCACGGTGGCCGCCACTTTCAGCTGGAAAACTGCGATGGCGATGACATTGAAAAAGGCGGCAAACAACACCGCCTGCTGCGGCTTCAGCACGCCGGTGGAGACCACGGTGGCAATCGAGTTGGCCGCGTCATGAAAGCCGTTCATGAAGTCGAACAGCAGGGCCAGCACCACCAGCAAGGCCACCACCCAAAAAGCGATCTGTGCGGATTGCATCAGCGTGACCCGCGATTCAGGAGTTTTCGAGGACGATGCCCTCGATCAGATTGGCTACGTCCTCACATCGGTCCGAGATCGATTCCAGTTGCTCGTAAATCGTCTTCAGCTTGATCAGCTCGCGCACATCTTCTTGCTCGCGGAACAAGCGGGACATGGCCGAGCGCATCACCCGGTCGGCATCGCTCTCGAGTTTGTCGATCTCTTCGCAAGTCTTGATCGCCGCGTCGGCGGTGGTCGGCTCGTTGATCTTGGGCAACAGGGAAACGGCATATTGCACGCGCTCGCAGCAGCGCGAGCTGAGCTCGCCCAAGCGCAGCACATCCTCAGGGATGCTGCGCACGTCGTAGAGCTGCAAGGTCTCGCTGGCGTCTTGCAACAGGTCGAGGATGTCGTCCATCGCATTGATCAAGCCATGAATCTGCTCCCGGCCAATCGGCGTGATGAAGGTGCGGTGCAGCATGCGGTTGACCTCGGCGGTGACGCGGTCGGCATGGTGCTCGGCCCGGTCCACCTCGGCGGCGTACTTCTCGCGCAGCTCCAAGTTGTCGTAGTTCTGGATCATCCGCATGAAGGCATGCGCGCCGACGACGATCTGCGCGCCATGCTCATTGAACAACTCAAAAAAATTGCCCTCTCGGGGCAGCAGCTTGGCAAAAAACATCGGGGGCTCCTTGCGCGCTGCACCCGGCGGCACAGCGTCACACAATCGTCATCACCGTGTCACACACAGCGCGGCGAGAGTGTAAGCGTGCAGGGCGTCCGGCGACCTGCCGGCTTAGGCCGACCGAAAGATGAAGTACACCGCAGCCATCAGACACAGGCCAGCCCAGATGAAATCGGTCTTGAACGGCTGCCCCATGAAGATCATCGCAAAGGGCACGAACACGCCCAAGGTGATGACTTCCTGGGTGATCTTGAGCTGGGCCAGGCTGAAGCCCGCGCCGTAGCCGATGCGGTTGCCCGGCACCTGCAGCAGGTATTCGAACAGCGCAATGCCCCAGCTGATCAGGGCGGCAATCCACCACGGCTTGCTGGCCAATTCCTTCAGGTGGCCATACCAGGCCACCGTCATGAACAGGTTGGACAGCATCAGCAGGCCGACGGTCTGCCAACCGGCGACGGTGGTGAACAGGTTCATAGGGGCTCAGTTTGTCGGGTGATGCGTTGATCGGCCACCAGGGGCAGGTAGTCCGCCAGGGGCCCGAGGCCGGGAGCGGTCAGCGCCGGCGCGATTTCCAGCAGCGGCAGCAGCACAAAGGCGCGCTGATGCAGGCGTGGGTGGGGCACGCTGAGATCGGGGCTGGCGATGATTTGGTCGCCGTACAGCAGCAGGTCCAGATCAAGCGTGCGCGGCGCGTGAGCAAAGGGCCGCTCGCGGCCGTGGGCACGCTCGATCACCTGCAAGGCATGCAGCAACTCGGCCGGCGGCAGGGTCGTGTCGAACGAGGCGACGGCGTTCAGATAGTCCGGCCCACCGGCATCAATCGGCGCGCTGCGGTAGGCGCTCGACACTGCGACGGCCTGCGTATCAGGCAACACGTTCAGCGCGTTCAGCGCCTGGCGCAGGGTCAGCGCCAGATCGCCCAGATTGGCACCCAGGCCGATGAAGACCCGGCTGCGCTTCACTCAGCGGCCGCGCTCGTTTCAGAGGCTGCACCGGCGACCTTGGGCTTACGGCGACGGCGGCGTTTTTTGGCAGGGCTGAACTCGGCTTCAGCGCCCTCGCCTTCCTCTTCAGGCCCGTCGGTCGGCGTGGCTGCGGTGGTCGTTTCTTTGCGCGGCAACTGATGGACCTTGGGCCCGCTGGCACGGCCGCGCTGCTGAGTTTTCTCAGCCTCGCGGGCGTCGTCGAGCAAGGCGCTGCGCTCGTCGTCACTGCCCAGCGCGAAGTCTTCCCACCAATCGGCCAGCACCGGGTCGATCTCGCCCGCATCCGCACGCAGTCGCAAGAAGTCGAAGCCCGCCCGGTAGCGAGGTTGATCGACCAGGGTGTAGACGCCGTTGCCGCTGCGGCGCTCAAAGCGCGGCTGCATCATCCAGATTTCGCGCATGTCGATGGCCAGCTTGCCGCGGCCAGAGATGTCGCCGATGCGGGCATCGAACACCGTGTCGATCGCCTGCTGCAAGGCCGGAATCGCGGCCTCGCCGCTGGCGCGCAAGGACGTCCAGCGCTGCAGCACTTCATGCCACAACATGCAGGCCAGCATGAAGCTCGGGCTGACGCTGCGGCCTTCATTGACTCGGCGGTCGGTATCTTCGAGCGCCATGCGGACAAAGTCACCGCGCACGCCTTCGGCCAGCGCGCCGTCCTTGTCCAACATCGCATCGAGAACCGGGAACAGGCCCCGAGCCAGGCCCAGCTTGCGCAGCTGCGCCAGGCTGGCCAGCGAGTGGCCGGTCTGCAGCAGCTTGATCATTTCGTCAAACAGGCGAGAGGCCGGCACATTGGCCAGCAAGGCCGCGCAGGCAATCACCGGCGCACGGGTCTTGGGCTCCAGCTCGAAGTCGAGTTTGGCAGCAAACCGCACCGCGCGAATGATGCGCACCGGGTCTTCGTGATAGCGGGTGTCGGGGTCGCCGATCATGCGCAGCACGCGCTTCTTGGCATCGGCCAGGCCACCGTGATAGTCGACCACCAGCTGGCGCTGCGGGTCGTAATACAGCGCATTAACGGTGAAGTCGCGGCGCGCCGCGTCTTCGACCTGCGGGCCCCAGACGTTGTCGCGCAGCACCCGGCCTTCGGCATCGACCACATGGCTTTTGCCGGCCAGCTCGGCCTTCGATGTTTTCTCGTTGCCACTGACCTGCTCGGCCGCGTCGTTGGCCAGCAGCGCGCGGAAGGTCGACACCTCGATCACCTCATGTTCGCGGCCACGGCCGTACACCACGTGGACGATGCGAAACCGGCGGCCGATGATGAAGGCGCGGCGGAACAGGCCCTTGACCTCTTCGGGTGTGGCATTGGTGGCCACGTCGAAGTCCTTGGGCCGCATGCCCAGCAGCAGGTCGCGCACCGCGCCGCCGACGATGTAGGCCTCAAAACCCGCGTCCGCCAGGGTCTGCACCACGCGCACCGCGCGCTCGTCGAGCAGCTTGGGGTCGATGCCGTGCTCGGCCACCTGCACTTCCACCCGCTTGCCCAGCACCGACTTGGGTTTGGCTGGGGCTTTGGCTTGCGTTTTGGCACTGGCGGCGGATTTGCCGAGCAGCTTGTCGATCAATTTTTTAATCATGCGAATAGGTTCAAAGTAGCCCAGCCCCGTTGCAGCGCGATCTGCGCGAGGGCTTCGGTTGCGTTGGTCGCCACCGGATGGCTGACCCGCTCCAGCAGCGGCAAATCGTTCACCGAGTCACTGTAGAAGGTGACACGCTCAAAGTCTGTCCATTGTCGCCCCAAGCCCGCCAGCCAATCCTGGACACGGCTGATCTTGCCCGCTTGGTAGGACGGCACGCCCTGAACGGCGCCGGAGTAGGCGCCCTGTTCATCGCGCTGCAGTTGCACAGCAATCAAATGCTCCAGCCCGAAGGCCGCAGCGATTGGGGCGGTAACGAATTCATTGGTGGCCGTAACGCAGGCCATCAGGTCGCCCGCGTCGCGGTGCTTTTGCACCAGGGCACGGGCTGAGTCATGCAGCATCGGGGTCATCTTCTCCGCCACAAACCGCTCTCGCATGGCCAGCGCCTCGGCCAGCGGCCGATGCCGCCAGGCCGAGGTGGCAAAGGCAATATAAACATCCAGATCGAGCTTGCCGGCCAGGTAATCGGCGTAAAACTGGTCGTTCGCTGCCGCCCAGTCCTTTCCATCAGCCCAGCCGACTTCAACCATGAAGGCGCCAAACGCATGGTCGGAATCGCCGGGAATCAGGGTGCCGTCAAGATCAAAAAGAGTCAGGTTCATGCCACAAAGCTTTCATCGGCCAGCATCTGGCGCAACAGGGGAATGCTGACCTGCCGCTTGGCAGCCAGCGCAAATTCATCGAGCCGGTCGAGCAAGCGCATCAGATGCGTCAGGTCGCGGGCAAAGCGGTTCAGCAGGTAGTCGATCACCTCGTCGCCGAGCAAGATACCGCGGCGGTCGGCCTCTCGGCGCAGTGCGGCGCGCATCTCGGGTTCGGACAAAGGCTGCAAACCAAAGGTCGGGCCCCAGCCCAGTCGGGTGCGCAGGTCTTCACGCAGCGCCAGGTCCACCGGCGGCGCATGGCCCGTGGTCACCACCGCCAGACCATGGGTCGCAGCTTCTACAAAAAGGGTGAAGGCCGCGTGCTGCTGCCCCGCGTCGAATTGATCGGCGTTGTCCATCAACAGGAGGCTGGGTTGGCCGGGCAGGTCCCAGGGCAGGACGGTGTCAGCGTCGTACCAGCCGACCTGTGCACCGGCCGCCTGCCAGTGGTCGGCCAGGGCGCGCAACACATGCGTTTTGCCGCTGCCCGGCGGGCCCCACAAAAACACCGGCGGCTCCCCCGGCTTCAAGGCCAGCAGATGCGCCAGGGCAGCCGCATTGCTGCCCGGCAGGAAGTTCTCAAACGTGAACAGCGGCGCCGGGCCGATGGCGAGCGGGATCTGTTTCAAATCACCCTCGTTAACAAGGCAGGGCGAACTTCACCGACGCCGCACCAAAGCGAGCGCGGGTGTGGGACAGGGATGAATGTCGGGGCTGCGCTCAGCATCAATGCAGGGGCGGCTCACCGCGTTCGCGCAGGGCGTGAAGCCGCTCGCGCAGCAGGGGCCCATCCGGCGCATCGACCTGGTGTTGCAGGTAATAGGCCAGATCAGCGGCGGCCGCAGGCCAGTGACCCAACGCTTCGAGCACCAGACCGCGATCACGGCGCTCGGTCGCGTCACCGGGCAACAGCAGCACCAGCCTTTGCTGCACCGCCAACAGCAACGGCCAGTCTTGCGCCGCGCGGTGGATCTCTTTCAGATTGCGCAGCATCCGGGCGATGATCTGCCGGGGCGGTGCCGCCTGCAAAAACAGCTCGACCGGCAGCTCGGCATCGTCCGGCAAGCCGGTGCCGGACCGAAAGCTCTGTAAAAACTCGTCCAGTTGCTCGCGTGACAGCGACTGCCCGGTGAATGGGTCCAACACGACCTCGCCCGAGGCCAAGCTCAACTTGATCAAAAAATGGCCCGGAAATGCCACGCCTTGGGCTCGCAAACCCAGCTGTGTGGCCAGTTCCATGAAAACCACCGCCAAGCTGATTGGGATGCCACGCCGTGTCGCCAGCACCCGGTGGACATAGCTGTTGCCCGGCTCATAGAAGTTGTTCAGATTGCCGGCAAAACCGAGCTCTTGGTAGAAAAAGCGGGTCAGCACGCGCAGCTTGTGGCTGGCCGAAGCATCGGCCGGCAGACGCTCGCCCAAGCGGCGCGCCAGCACATCGACATCCTCGAGCACCGTCTCGATGTCCATGCCGGGGTGCTCGTCCTGGGCGATGGCCACCGCTGCTTCGAGCAAATTGAACCCGCTGTCTTCCGCCACCAAGGAGGCGAAATACGCCAAGGGCGTTGGGGTGTCGAGGCTCAAGGTTTGAATCATGGCTGGAGTTTATGACCGCCGCGCGAACTGCTTGAGCTTGACGCCGCTGGCCATCAACACGGCAAAGTACAGCGCCGCCGAGGCGGCGAGGCTGCCCGCCATTGCGCCCGCCCGCCACAGCTCGTGCTGGCCCAGCGCAATCCAATCGAAATGGCGGCTCAAATAAAACTGCAAGCCGCCCATTGCCGCACTGGCCAACACCACCCGCAAGGCAAAGCCGAGCCAGCCCGGCAGCGGGTCATAGCTGCCCTGGCGCCGCAAGCCCCAGAGCAGCAGGCCTGCATTCACCAGCGCGCCCACGCCGATCGACAGCGCCAAACCCGCCACGCCGAAAAACGGCACAAAGGCTGCGTTCAGCGCCTGCGTCAGTATCAGCACGCCAATCGCGATGCGCACCGGCGTGCGCATGTCTTGTTTGGCATAAAAGCCCGGCGCCAGCACCTTGATGGCCACCAGTCCAATCAAGCCGATGCCGTAGCCCATCACCGCGCTGGCCGTTTGCAGCACATCGGCAGCCTGGAACGCCCCCCGGTGATACAGCACGGCCACCATCGGTTGAGCAAACACCAGCAGGGCCACGGCGCTGGGCAGGGCCAGCAGCAGCATCAGGCGCAGACCCCAGTCGAGCAGGGCCGAATAGGCCTCCGTCTCGCCCTTGGCTTGTACCGCCGCCAACTGCGGCGTCAACACCGCGCTCAAAGCGACGCCCAGCAAGGCGGTCGGAAATTCCATCAGCCGGTCGGCATAGGTCAGCCACGACGCCGCCCCTGCCCCCACCCACAAGGCCACTTGCAAGTTAATGACCAGGGACAGCTGCGCCACGCCCACACCAATCAGGGCTGGGCCCATTTGCGACAACACGCGCTGCACGCCGGGGTGCCGCCAGCTCACACGCAGCCGAGGCAGCGACAAACCCAAACGCGGCACGGCCCCGATGCGCGCCAAGGCCGGCACCTGCACCGCCAGTTGCAGCACGCCGCCGAGCATCACGCCCACCGCCAGGCCGTAAATCGGCCGATAGCCCCAAGCCTCCAGACGCGGCACCAACAGCCAACCGGCAGCGATCACGCAGAGGTTGAGCAACACCGGCGTGGCGGCCGGCACCATGAAACGCTTCCAGGTGTTCAAGATGCCGGCCGCCAGCGCGACCAAAGACATGCAGCCGATGTAAGGGAACATCCAGCGCGTCATCACGATGGCGGCCTCTCGCCCATCGGCCGGCAGTCCCGCGCCGAGCAGCCACACCAGCAGCGGCGCGCCCAGCACGCCCAGCACGCAAGTGGCGATCAGCGCCCACAGCAAGACCGTGGCGACGGCGTTGATCAGCGCATGCGTCGATTCATCACCGTCACGGGCGCGAGCGGCAGCCAGCACCGGTACAAATGCCTGCGAAAACGCGCCCTCGGCAAACAGCCGCCGTAACAAGTTGGGGATGCGAAACGCCACCTGGAATGCATCTGTCAGGCTGCTGGCACCGAACAGCGCCGCCACCATTTGCTCACGAACCAAACCAGTGATGCGGGACGCCAGGGTCAAGACGGAGATCAGCGAGGCAGCGCGCAGCAGATTCATGAAAGTTGGAAGAGAGAACAGCCGGGCATTATCAACCGCCGCGTCAACGATATTGATCGCCGAGTGTTTCAATGCTAGACTCTCGGTCTTTGCACCAACTGAGTAGAACTACAGCATGGCAACTAGCTCCAAAGCCAAGAAGAAAACCGTCCGTTCGGCATCGGGCCTCAAGCGCGCTCGTCAGGACGTGAAGCTCAACGCGGCCAACACGGCCCTGCGCTCCAAATTCCGCACCGTCATCAAGAATGTGCAAAAAGCCGTCGTCACCGGCGACAAGCTCAAGGCCGCCGATCTGTTCAAGACCGCCCAAGCCGTGATCGATTCGGTCGCAGACAAAGGCATCTTTCACAAGAACAAGGCTGCTCGTCACAAGAGCCGTCTGTCCGCCAAGATCAAGGCGCTCGCCGCCTAAATCAGTTTGGTGCAAAAGCAAAAGCTCACTTCGGTGGGCTTTTTGTTTTGGTGCCACCGAAACTGACGGACCGTGCGCCCGTCCAGGCGGCTATTTGTTATCGCGGCCAGGGCTTCAGTGCCACTGACCGACGGCCACGCCTTGCATCTGACGCGCCCGCAACCAATCGCCCACAGCGCGAGCCACCCAAGGCGCATCGTCCAGCGGCAGGTCATGGCCGGCGCGGGTATGCAAGCGCAGCGGCGCCCCCCAGGCCCGGCTGATCGCCTGTGAACAGCGCCAATCGACCAGGCCATCTGCCTTGCTACACAGCAACAAGATCGGCGCATTGGGTCGGCCTCGGCTGGCGCGGTAGCGAACTGCGGCCAGCAATTGACGAACCGTGTTGCGCACACCGACCGGGTGCCGCCGCTGCAGTGCCACCCAATCGTCGATGACGGACTCCGGCTTGACCAGCAGGCGGGTGGTCATTTCCAGCACGCGGGCCTCACGTTGGCGTGCGCTGAGGCGGCTGAGGCTCAACATCAGCAGGGTCAAATAATTGAACGGGCGCAGTCGGCGGTAAAAAGGACTGAACGGCCGCAGGCTGGTGTTGATCAGCACGGCACCGCTGACTTCGTCCGGATAACGGTCCACCCAGTCGCTGACCACCATGGCACCCAGCGACATGGCCAGCAGATGCACCGGACCCGCCACCCCGCGGCGCGCCAATTGATCCCGACAGGCCTCGACCATCGCTGGCACTTGCATCGGGCTGGACTCGCGGTGCAGCACGCCATTGCCCGGCAGATCGAGCAAAACCAGTTCAGCGCCGGGCTGCAAAGTCTGCAACTGCTCAAGCAAGACGGCGGGGAACTCGCCCCAATGGCCGCTTTCGCGCGACAAGCCGCGCAGCAGCACCCAAATGACGGGAGCGGGGGCGTTGGTGTTCATGCCTGCACGCCCACCAAGGCCTCGCGCCGATACCAGCGGCCCAGCGCCTGCTCTTCATGCCAGCCGCGCTGGTCAGCGGTCGGCAGCCAACGCCGCATGCTGGCCGCCGCACGGGTGACGAAATCGAGCCAAGCCATATGTTGACGAAGCACTCGCTGCTGACGATGGGCAATCTGGGGGTTGAACAGGCCCAGGCGGGTAAACAACTGGCGCGGGTTCTTCTTGACCCAAGCCCATGAACCCATTTCAAGCGTCAACGGCAACAACAGGCGCGACGGCTGCTCACAGGCTTGCAGATACAGGTGATCCCACAGATCGCCATGGGCCAGGTATTGACGGCTCTGCGGCTCAAACACATAGCGGTGTTGGGCATGGGTTTGGTCGAGCAACTCACTCAGCGCATGCATCTCGGCCAGATGGGTGATTGGCTTGGCCGTGTGTGCAAACGGAAACCAGATGCGGTCTCGCAGGCCAAACCCAGAATGGCAATCCACGGTGATTGCATGCGAGCGGCTGAGCATTTCACGCTGCACCAGATCGCACAGCGCCTGGCTTTCGGCCTGCATCGGTGCGCCATCAGGCCCGCGATACCAGGGCAACTTGGCGCTGAGCCTTTGCCCGCCGACCATCGCGACCGCAGCGGCCGATTGCACCGGCGCATTGCGCATCAGATCAATGCCCTGCGGGTTGGCGCGCGTGCCGCGCATCAAGCCACCCGGGTTGACCAGGGGCATAAAGACGATGCGCATCGATTCGAGCATCCGGTGCAGGGTGCTGTCCCAGCGCAGCCGCGACACCAGGCTGGCCAGGTAGGCCATCACCACCTCGGCGCCGATGCGCTCCAGACCGTGCACACCGCCAAAAAAACCAACCACCGGCACATCCAGGCTCGGGTTGCCCATCGTCACCGCCAGCACCGGCACGCGCTCGGCAGCCACCGTGATGTCGCACAGATGGTGCCTCTCCACATGGGTTGCGCCCTGGGCGATCAGGCTTTCTAGGGCCTGCAATTCGAACAACACAGGGGTCGGCATCGGGTGGCGGTGGGCTAGGTTCTAAACGGCGTGTTTGTCTTGACAGGCAGCCGTTGAGAATAGCGAGCGCAGGGTGTTAAGGCTAGTGTGGTTTGCCGAACTTTGATGGCGTCCTCGCCACATTTGACACGGGTATGTCATCTGCCGGCCCTAGCCTTCAGGCATGAAGACTTTGCGCTTGCGTTCCCAATGGATGATTGCTGTCAGCGTGCTGCGGGGTGCGGGCGAATGCCTGGCATTGTGGCGGGCCAGACGCCGCGGTTTTTAGGTCGGCGGTTTAGATCGGCGGTTTGCCCGCATCGGGCAGCAAACAGGCCTCAGCCACTTGCAGGTGGTTGTCGCGGGCGAAGTTCATCACGAAGTCCCAGGCCATCGGCTCCAGGCGTTTCAATTCTTCGTTGACGATCACGCATTTGACGCCGTTGATGACTCGCGGCACGCAGTACGGCGAATAACCGATATAGGCCCCGATGCCGCCGCGCCCGCCACCCGGACGAAAGCAGGACATTGCACCAGCCAGTCGTTCGGCCCAGTCGCTCGGGCGGAAGGTTTTGCCCTCCAAGGTGATGCCTTGGATGAACACTTCGCTCGATTTCGGGGGCAGACTCATGGGCAAATGCGGGCTTGGCCGGGTCAACAAAACCCGCGTCGAACGCTATTGTGCCCCGGATGTGTTGCGCCGCAGCATGGCCTTTAGAATCGACCGCTCTCCCCTTCTCAACCCGTTCGGAGACTCGATGAACGCTGCTGTCCTGCCCACCGTCACATCCACCCCCTCGCATGTGATGCCAACCTACGGCCGCCTGCCTTTCGCCCTGTCGCATGGCCAAGGCTGCTGGGTCTGGGACACGGCTGGCCGACGCTATCTGGACGGCCTGGCCGGCATCGCTGTCAACACGGTGGGCCATGCCCATCCGCGTCTGGTGCCCGCACTGCAGGATCAGATCGGCAAGCTGATTCACGCTTGCAACTATTACCAATCACCGTTGCAAGAACAGTTGGCCGACAAGCTCTGCCAGCTGTCCGGCCTGAGCAATGTGTTCTTCTGCAACAGCGGCCTTGAAGCCAATGAAGCGGCGTTGAAGATCGCCCGCAAATTTGGTCACGACCGCGGCAACCACAACCCCGAGGTGATGGTGTTCGACGGCGCGTTTCACGGTCGTTCGATCGCCACCCTGTCGGCCACCGCCAACCCCAAGATCCACGCCGGCTTTGGCCCGTTGGTGGCGGGCTTTGTGCGCGTGCCCTTGAACGACCTCGCAGCCGTGGAGGCGGCACTGGCGGCTCACCCCAACATCACTGCCGTCTTCCTGGAGACCATCCAGGGCGAAGGCGGCATCAACCCGTCGCACATCGACTTCTTGCAAGGCCTGCGCCGCGTTTGTGATGCGCACGACATCTTGCTGATGCTTGACGAAGTGCAGTGCGGCATCGGCCGCACCGGCAAGTGGTTCGCCCACCAATGGGCGGGCATCCAGCCTGACGTGATGCCGCTGGCCAAGGGCCTGGGCTCGGGTGTGCCAATCGGGGCGGTGGTCTGCGGCCCACGTGCTGCGGGCGTTCTGCAGGCAGGCAACCACGGCACGACCTTCGGCGGCAATGCGCTGGCAATGCGGGCTGGCCTGGAAACCATCGCGATCATGGAAGCCGATGAGCTGTTGGCCAACGCCGCGAGCGTCGGCGGCGCACTGGCGGCTGCCTTGGTCGAAGGGCTGACGGGTGTGAACGGCTTTGTCCAGGTGCGCGGACAAGGCTTGATGCTGGGCATCGTGCTCGACCGTCCCTGCGGCGTGCTGCTCGGGCGTGCTGCCGAAGCCGGCCTGCTGATCAGCGTGACCGCAGATTCAGTGGTTCGCCTGCTGCCCGCCTTGATCCTCAGCCACGACGAGGCGGCACAAATGGCGGCCATCTTGCTGCCGCTGATCAAAGCCTTTCTCGCGGAACCCAAACTGTGAAGCCGGGCGACAGATTGATCCGCCATTTTCTGCAAATCAAGGACTTCCGCGCCGAGGAATACGCCCATTTGTTTGAGCGTGCGGCATCGATCAAACGCCGCTTCAAGAACTACGAGAAATACCAGCCGCTGGCCGACCGCACCCTGGCGATGATCTTCGAGAAAGCCAGCACCCGCACGCGGGTCAGCTTCGAGGCCGGCATGTACCAGATGGGCGGCTCGGTCGTCCACCTGACCACCGGCGACAGCCAATTGGGCCGCGCCGAGCCGATCGAAGACAGCGCACGGGTGATCAGCCGGATGGTCGACATCGTGATGATCCGCACCTTCGAGCAGACCAAGCTTGAACGTTTTGCTGCGCACTCGCGGGTGCCGGTCATCAACGGCCTGACCAACGAATTCCACCCTTGCCAGATCCTCGCTGACCTGTTCACTTTCATCGAAGTGCGCGGCATGAACCAGCGTGGCATCGTCGATGTCGATTGCCTCAAGGGCCGGGTCGTCGCCTGGGTCGGCGACGGCAACAACATGGCCAACAGCTGGCTGCAAGCGGCCGAGATCCTGGGCTTCAAGGTGCATGTCAGCACCCCCAGCGGCTATGAGGTCGATCCGGTGGTGGCGGGCATCAAGTCCACCGACTGCTACAAGGTCTTCACCCATCCGCTTGACGCCTGCCGCGACGCCGATCTGGTCACCACCGATGTGTGGACCAGCATGGGCTACGAGGCCGAAAACGCCACCCGCCGCACCGCCTTTGCCGACTGGTGTGTGGACGCCAAGATGATGAGCGTGGCCAAACCGGATGCACTGTTCATGCACTGCCTGCCGGCGCACCGCGGCGAGGAAGTCGCCGCCGAGGTGATCGACGGTCCCCAGTCCGTCGTCTGGGACGAGGCGGAAAACAGAATGCACGTGCAGAAGGCGCTCATGGAGTACCTGCTGCTCGGGCGGATCGGCTGACAGCCGAGAACAGACTGCCAGATTGATCCGGCTGCGGGCATGATGTCAGCATGAAATTCGCCGTCATCACCGATATACATGCCAACCGCCAGGCCCTCGAAGCCGTGCTGGCCCATGCGCGCGCACGAGGCACCGAACGTTTTGCGTTGCTGGGCGATTTCGTCGGCTATGGGGCCGATCCTGCCTGGGTGCTGGACAGCGTGGCCGAACTGCTGAAGGACGGTGCGCTGGCCGTGATGGGCAATCATGACGAGGCGGTCGTCAAGGGCGACCGCCCCGGCATGAACGACGACGCCCGCGCGGTGCTGAACTGGACCCGGTCACAGCTCAACCCGGCTCAGCTGCAGACCTTGGCATCGCTGCCGCTGACGGTGCAGCGCGGCGATTGTCTGTTCGTCCACGCCAATGCCTACGATCCGGCGGGCTGGGACTACATCGCCGGCCGCGCCCAGGCCACACGCAGCCTGCAAGCCGCCCGCGAGCGCTACACCTTCTGTGGCCATATGCATGAGTCGATGCTTTACAACCTGTCAGGCACCGGCAAGGCGGGCGATTTCAGCCCGGTGCCGGGCGTGGACATTCCACTGCCCAGCCACCGGCAATGGCTGGTGATTCCGGGCGCTTGCGGCCAGCCGCGCGATGGCAACCCCGCTGCCGGTTACGCGCTGTTTGATGAAGCCAGCGCCACCCTGAGCTTTGAGCGCGTGCCCTATGACGTGGAGGCCGCCGCCGCGCAGATCCGCGCATCCAAGCTGCCCGAGCAGGTGGCGGCGAGGATGGCCGAGCGGCTGGGCCTGGGCCGCTGACATGGCCGCTCCGACGGCAACGCCGATCTTGCTGGAGCCCGGCTTGGTGCTCGACGGCTTCAGGCTCGACGAGCGGCTGCACCAGGGTGGCATGGCCAATCTCTGGCGCGTGACAAGGGTCGAGCCCAAGCCGGACGAAGACTTCCCGTTGATGATGAAAGTGCCGCGCATCAAGGGCGGCGAGGACCCGGCCACCATCGTGGGCTTCGAGGTCGAGCAGATGCTGATGCCCGCGCTGACCGGCCCCCACGTACCGCGCTACGTGGCGCGCGGCGACTGGACGCGCCAAGCCTATGTGGTGATGGAGCGCATTCCGGGCGAATCGCTGAAAGCCCGCTTTGATGCTGCCCCGCTGCCACTGGCCGAGGTGGTCGACATCGGCGCGCGGGTGGCCGACGCCCTGCACGCGCTGCACCGCCAGCATGTCGTGCACCTGGACGTCAAACCCAGCAACATCATGTTCCGCAGCAGTGGCGAGGCGGTGATGGTGGACTACGGCCTGTCGCGCCACGACCACCTGCCCGACCTGCTCGAAGAAGAGTTTTCGCTGCCGATGGGCACCGGGCCGTATATGTCGCCCGAGCAGGTGCAATTCGTCCGCAACGACCCACGCAGCGATCTGTTCGCGCTGGGCGTGATGCTGTACTACCTGGCCACCGGCGAGCGGCCGTTCGGCCAGCCCAACTCGGTACGCGGTCTGCGCCGCCGGCTCTACATCGACCCGGTGCCGCCGCGCGCGCTGCGTGCCGATCTGCCGCCCTGGCTGCAAGAAATCATCCTGCGCTGCCTGGAGGTAAAACCCGATCGCCGCTATCAAAGCGCGGCTCAATTGGCACTTGACCTGCGCCAGCCCGAGGGCGTTGCCTTGACCGCCCGGGCCGAACGCCTGCAGGCCAGCGGCAAGATCCGGCGGCTCAGGCGCTGGTTCTTCGCCCTGGGTGCGGAGCCTGCGCCGGTAGCGCAGGTCGGCGAACAGGTGGCACGCAGCCCCATCGTGATGGCCGCCGTGGATACCGAAAGCGCCAGCCCCAGGCTGCTCGAGCAGCTGTGCGAAACCGTGCAGCGCATCGTGCAAACGGCACCCGGCGCACGGCTGGCCTGCGTCAGTGTGATGAAGACCGCACGCCTCGGCATGGATGAGCTGACCGACAAGGACGGCCGCAGCCTGCACGTCAAGCAGCTGATCGGTCTGAAGGGCTGGGCCTGGCCGATCAGCCAGGCACTGAAGTTGGAAGATGGGCGGCTGACCTTTCATGTGCTGGAAGCCCCCGACGCGGCGGATGCCTTGCTCGAGTTCGCGGCCAAAAGCGGAGCCGACCACATCGTCATGGGGGCGCGCGGCTCGTCGGCACTGCGGCGATATTTGGGCAGTGTCTCGTCGCAGGTGGTCAGCAAGGCGAACTGCACGGTGACCGTCGTCAGGGAAGTCGGCGATTGAAGCCTAAAAACGCTGGGCGATACTGGTCGCTACACGTACCAAGCGCGACGCGCCGGAGACCTCTTTGAAGCCCATCGACAAGACCCTGAGCGCCCTGGCGCTGACCAGCCTCGTGCTGTTGACTGCCTGTGGCGGCAGCACCTCAGAGAAAGACCTGCTGGCCTCGGCCACCACATTTCTCGGCCAGAACGATCCCAAAGCCGCCGCGATCCAACTGAAGAACGCACTGCAAATCAACCCCGAGTCACCGGTCGCCCGCTACATGCTGGGCAAGGCCTTGCTGGCCAGCGGTGACCCGGTTGGGGCTGAGGTCGAGTTGCTGCGTGCCCGCCAGCTCAAACACCCCGACGCTCAGGTCTTGCCCGAACTGGCCAGGGCGCAATTGGCGCTCGGGCATTTCAAGGCAATGACCGATGACATGGCCGCCGTGGAATTTGACGGTGCCGCGCCGATGGCTGACCTGCAAACCAGCTTGGCGGCCGGCTACATCATGCAAGGCGCGCGCGACCGGGCACAAACCGCGATCGATCGCGCCCTGACACTTTCGCCCAAGTTCGTGCCGGCCCTGATCACCCGTGCCCGGCTCAAGGTGGCCGGCGGCGACGTGGACGGCGCGCTGCAAGGCCTGCAAGAAGTGATCGCCTTGGCCCCTGGCAATTTCACCGCCTGGATGCTGCGCGCCGACTTGTTGCTGCAAGCCAAGCGCGATCTGGACGGGGCCGCTGCTTCGTACAACGCTGCGTTGCGCATCAGGCCCGATCTGGTGCAGGCGCACAGCGCGCTGATTCAGATGCAGTTGCAAAAGCGCGACCTCCCCGCCGCCACCACGCAGTACGAGGCGATGAAGAAAGCCTTGCCAAAGCACCCCGACACCTTGCTGTTCGAGGCCCAGATTGCGTTGGCCAAAAAAGACTTCAACGGCGCACGGGTGCTGCTGGAAGATGCACTGCTCAAAACACCCGATCACCCGCGCATGTTGTTCACCGCCGGGGCGGTGGAGCTGCAACTCGGTGCCATCTCGCAGGCCGAAGCCTATCTGGCCCGCGCCGTACAACTGGCACCGGGCGACGCCGGGGTCCGCCGGATGCTGGCCCGCACCCAGTTGCGCGCCGGTCAGCCCGGCAAGGCGATGTCCACGCTCAAGCCGATCCTGGACAGCCCCAATGTCGATGCCGACTCACTGACGATGGCCGGCGAAGCGCAGCTGGGCAATGGCGACGCCAAGTCGTCGGAAGAGTATTTCAACCATGCAATCCGGCTGCGTCCGTCCGACTCGCGGGCACGCACGGCGTTGGCGTTGGCACAGGTGGCGCGAGGCAATCCGGACGGCGGCATGACCGAGCTGCGCCAAATCGCCGCGGCCGATTCCGGCGTTTCAGCCGACCTGGCCTTGATCAGCACCTTGCTGCGCCGAGGCGACTTTGACCGTGCGCTGACCGCCATCGACAGCCTGGAGAAAAAACAGCCCGAGCAAGCACTCGCCAGCAATCTGCGTGGCCAGGTGCTGCTGCGCCGCAAAGACCCGGCAGGCGCGCGCAAGAACTTTGAAGCCGCGCTGGCCAAGCAGCCGACGCTGTTCTCTGCTGTGGCTAGCCTGGCCGCACTTGATTTGGTTGAAAAAAAGCCAGCCCAGGCGCAAGCACGCTTTGACGACCTGCTCAAGATCGACCCCAGAAACAGCCAGGCTCTGCTGGCCCTGGCCGAGCTCAAGGCACGCACCGGCGGCACGCCCGAGGAGGTGTTGGCGCAGCTGAATCTGGCTGTCAACAAAAATCCCTACGACGCTTATTCGCGGCTGGCTCTGATCGACCAGCACCTCAGCCAGACAGACTACAAAGCTGCCCTGGTGGCTGCCCAAGGAGCCGTTGCCGCGCTGCCCGAAGACTTTGACTTGCTCGGCAAATTGGGTCAGGTGCTGCTCGCCAATGGCGACACCAACCAGGCACAAACCACCTTCCAGAAAATGGTGTCGCTACAGCCGCGCTCGGTGCCGGGTCTGCTGGGCCTGGCGGAGGCGCAAATGGCTGCCAAGGACGCCGACGCTGCCGCGCGGAGCATCAAGAAAGCACTTGACCTGGCCCCAGACTCCTTGCCCGCGCAACGAGCCTTCATCATGTTGGCAGCTCGCCAGAAGCGCTTTGAAGACGCGCTGCCGGTGGCTCGCCGCATGCAGACCGGTCGATCCAACGAGGCCCTGGGCTGGCTTTTAGAAGGTGAACTTGCACTGACCCAGCAAAAATGGGAGGCCGCAATCGCGGCCTTGCGCACCGCCACCGGCAAGGCCAATCCCGGCCAATCGCCGGCGCGCCTGCACTTTGCCCTGCTCGGCGCCAAGAAGCAGGCCGAGGCCACCCGCATGGCCGAAAGCTGGATGAAAGATCACCCTAGAGACCTGATCTTCATGCAGTACATGGGTGATCTGGCACTCAACAGCGGCGACTACCCGACGGCTGAAAAGCGCTACCGCGACATCCTGCTGGTGCAGGCCGAGCAGCCCGTGGCGCTCAACAACATTGCCTGGTTGCTGATGCAACAAGGCAAGCCCGGCGCCCTGGGCTATGCCGAACGGGCCGTCAAATCAGCGCCCGATCAAGCGCCCTTGATCGACACCCTGGCCCAGGCCCTGGCCGCTGAAAAGCGTTGGCCCGAGGCGATTGAGCAGCAGCAAAAAGCCCTGGCCCTGGCCCCGCAAGCGAACAGCTTCCGCCTCAATCTGGCCAAGTACTTGCTGCAGTCCGGCGACAATGCCGCTGCCTTGGTGGAACTGCAGGCGTTGGCCAAACTGGGCAAGGCCTTGCCCGAGCAGGCCGAGGTGCAGACCCTGATCGCACAGGCCAGCAAGCCTTGATTTTTTAGAGTTTCAGCGGCTGCCCAGCGCCCGCACTTCGGCTTGAACGTCGACTTGCTGGCGCTGCTTGCCGTCGGCCGACTCGAAGACCAGGGTCAGCGGCAGCATCTCACCCGCCTTTAAGGGCTTCTTCAAGCCCATCAACATCAGGTGATAGCTGCCGGGCTTGAACGTCACGTCGGCCCCGGCGGCCAGGGCGACGGCAGGCATGGCGCGCATGCGCATCACATCGCCTTCCATCGCCATTTCATGCATCTCAACCGAGGCCGCCGCGCGGCTCTGTACCGCCACCAAGCGGCTGGCACTGCTGGCGCGCAAGGTCATGAAGGCGCCGGTGCTTTGCTGCTCCGCGACAGTGGCACGCGCCCAAGCTTGGGTCACGGTGACCGTGGGGGCTTGGGCGAGCGATGCCATCGTGGCGGCACCGAGGATGACAAGGGAGATCAGACGTTTCATGCGTGCTTTCAGAGATAGCCTTCAAGTTTAAAGCGCTGCTCAATGCAGGCTCGGGCGCTGGGCCTTGAGCCAGGCCAGCTTGGCGGTGTAGAGCTGATGGTTGTCGCGCGTGGTGCTGTTTTCGGCGGCCAAGATCAGCGCCTTGCGCGCCTCGGACAAATCGCCCAGGCCGTAATTGGCCAAGGCCAGGCCGAAGTAGAACTCGTGGAAATAGGCCGAACGAGCGATCTCCTTCTCGAACAGGCGCTTGGCCTCCTGATAGGCGCCCTTTTGCATCGCCAGCAGGCCGTCGTCAAAGTATTTGAAGGGTGGCACCGGCTGCAAGACCAGGAGCTGCGCTTGCAGCACGGCGGCTTCGGGCAGGCGGAATTGGTCCTTCAGTACCAGCACCAGATTCGACATCGCCTGCACATTCGCCGGCTCTTGCGCCAGCACATGGCGCAAAGCCAATTCGGCGGCTGCGCTGTCGCCGTGGCGGCGGTAGATCACGCCCAAGGTGTTGAAGGCGGTGACGTATTTGGGGTCTTGCAGCAAGGCCTCGCGGGCCCACCAATAGGCTTCGTCCACCTGGCCTTCGTTGAGATTTTCGGCAGCGCGGTTGTTCATATACATCGCCACGATGGTGGCTTCGTCAATCACCCGCACACGCTGGCGGCGGATCGATTCAGCCGGCACGAAATCAACCGTCAGCAGATCGGAACTCAAGGCGATGCCAGGCAGGTCTCTGGGCGCCGTGCCGAGCGTCAGATTGACGTGGCCGGACAAAAACGCGATGCCGGCGCTACGGCTCCAGGCTTCCTCGACAAAGACGCT
>JBBQKT010000020.1:0-20523 GCA_038327205.1 Burkholderiales bacterium
TCACCGGTGTCGGCGGATCAATGCTCCGAGGTTATTCCATTCAGGGGCAGATTTTTACCGGCTCCCACCCGCGTCTGTCGTGAGACGACGGTTGCTTTAAGCGCTTACTTCTTCAGCTTGCCCGGCTTGGCCATCGGCCGCGCGCCGTTGTCTCTCGGAGGAAGACCGGTGTGGTGGGTCAAGATCCGGCCTTTGACGGGCGCAACAGACTGGGTCGCACGGGGCAGCGGCGTTGAGTTTTTGCGCCTTGCACTTTCGTAGCTGCCGTCCGTCACCGGCTGGTAGGTCGGGATCAGATGGTGCTTGCCATTGCCGATCAGATCGGCCCGGCCCATGGTCTGCAGCGCCTCGCGCAGCAGCGGCCAGTTGTTGGCATCGTGGTAACGCAAAAACGCCTTGTGCAGGCGGCGGCGGCGGTCACCGCGCACGATGTCCACCGTCTCGCTGTCGGCCGTAACCTTCTTCAGCGGGTTCTTATTGGTGTGGTACATCGCCGTGGCGGTGGCCATTGGGCTGGGGTAGAAGGTCTGCACCTGGTCGGCGCGGAAGCCGTTCTTTTTCAGCCAGACCGCCAGGTTCATCATGTCGGCGTCGGCCGTGCCGGGGTGGGCGGCAATGAAATAGGGGATCAGGTACTGCTTCTTGCCGGCCTCAGCGCTGGCCTTGTCGAACATCTGCTTGAACTTGTCGTAGGCGCCGATGCCCGGCTTCATCATCTTGGACAGCGGGCCGCCCTCGGTGTGCTCGGGCGCGATCTTCAGGTAGCCGCCGACGTGGTGGGTCACCAGCTCTTTGACGTACTCGGGTGACTTGATCGCCAGGTCGTAACGCAGGCCCGAGCTGATCAAGATCTTCTTCACGCCCTTCAAGGCCCGCGCGCGGCGGTACATCTTGATCAGCGGGTCGTGGTCGGTGTTCAGATTCGGGCAGATGCCGGGATAGACGCAGCTGGGCTTGCGGCAGGCGGCTTCGATCTCGGGCGACTTGCAGCCGATGCGGTACATATTGGCCGTCGGCCCGCCCAGGTCAGACACCACGCCGGTGAAGCCCTTGACCTTGTCGCGCATCTCTTCGATTTCGCGGATGACGGAATCTTCGGAACGGCTCTGGATGATGCGGCCCTCGTGCTCGGTGATCGAGCAGAAGGTGCAGCCGCCAAAGCAGCCACGCATGATGTTGACGCTGAAGCGGATCATTTCCCAGGCGGGGATCTTGGTGCTGTGGTCGTGGCTGCCGTTTTCGTCCGCATAGCTCGGGTGCGGGCTGCGGGCGTAGGGCAGGTCGAAGACGTGGTCCATCTCCGGCGTGGTCAAGGGGATCGGCGGCGGGTTGATCCAGACATCGCGGTCGCCATGGCGCTGCACCAACGCCCGGGCATTGCCGGGGTTGGTTTCCAGATGCAGCACGCGGTTGGCGTGGGCGTAGAGCACCGGGTCGCTCTTCACCGCCTCGTAGGCCGGCAGGCGGATGACGGTCTTGTCACGCGGCGGCATGGCGATCTTGCCGGTGCGGTGGATGGTGATCGGCTTGATGCCAGCACCGAGGTCAACTTGTCCGGTCGCGCAGCTGCCGCCCTTTTCGGCGGCGGTTTCTTCAATCGTCTGGTACGGGCTGATCAGCTCGTCGATGCGGCCCGGCGTGTCCACCGAGGTCGAGTCGAGCTGAAACCATTCATGCGAGGTCGCATCGTCGGTGCGGCGCATGAAGGAGGTGCCGCGCACGTCGGTGATCGACTCGACCGGCTGGCGCGCGGCCAGGCGGTGGGCGATCTCGATGATGGCGCGCTCGGCATTGCCGTAAAGCAGCAGATCGGCTTTTGAATCAACCAGCACCGAGCGGCGTACTTTGTCTTGCCAGTAGTCGTAATGGGCGATGCGGCGCAGCGAGGCCTCGATGCCGCCAATGATGATGGGCACATCGTTCCAGGCTTCCTTGCAGCGCTGGGTGTAGACGAGCGTGGCGCGGTCGGGCCGCGAGCCGCCGAGGCCGCCGGGCGTGTAGACGTCGTCGCTGCGGATTTTCCGGTCCGCCGTGTAGCGGTTGATCATCGAATCCATATTGCCGGCGGCCACGCCGAAGAACAGATTCGGCTTGCCCAGCGCCTTGAAGGCATCGACGCTCTGCCAGTCCGGCTGGGCAATGATGCCGACCCGAAAGCCCTGGGCTTCAAGCGTGCGGCCGATCACCGCCATGCCGAAGCTGGGGTGATCCACGTAGGCATCGCCGGTGACGATGATGATGTCGCAGCTGTCCCAACCGAGTTGATCCATCTCCGCCCGGCTGATCGGCAAAAACGGCGCAGGCCCGAAGCGCTTGGCCCAGAACGGGCGATAGCCGGTCAGGGACTTCATGGCCGCTATAGCTGGCTTAGCCGGCTTGGCGACGTTCGGTGCTGCAAGGGTGGAGTGGGCGGACACGGCAAGGGCTTTCGATGGTTAACCCTAGATTCTCGCCGCAGACCGGCGAAATAGGGGAAAGAGCTTGTTAAATCAAGGGCTTGGCCGTGACTTAGGACCTTGGCAAACACCTTCCTGCCCCAGTCGCCCGCGTTCCTGCTCGGTCAGCGGAGGCAACAAGGGTGCACCGCTGTGCGCCAAGCTGTCCAAAAACCGCTCCACCGCCGCCTGTCCGACCACCATCAGGTCAAAAGACGCCGGATTCATGATCCATTGATGGATCAAACCGTCGACCAGGGCGACCAAGGCAATCGCTGCCGATTCGCAGGCCAGGCCCGGCGGCAGTTGGCCCAGTGCAATCGCCCGCTCAAATGCAGCCCGATTTTGGGCGCGCCAATCGCGGTGTGCGGCCAGCTTGCGCTCTTGCAAGGGCTGCATCTCGCCGGTGTACTCGACCTTGCGCATGGCGATTTCGAACACCCGCCGGGTGCGCTCGCGGTGCATGGTCGAGTAGAAAACATTGACCAGACCCCAGCGCAGCGCCGTCAAGGTCAGCGCCGGCTCGGCGGCGGCGTGCAAGCTCATGCCCTCTTCAAGCGGCATGGTGGCGCGGTCCATCATGGCGTCGAACAACTCGGCCTTGTCCTTGAAGTGCCAATAGATGGCGCCACGCGTGACGGCGGCTTCGGCAGCGATGTCTTGCAGCGAGGTGTGCGAAACGCCGTGTTGCAAAAACAGGGTTTCCGCTGCGTCGAGAATGGTTTCGCGCGTTTCCAGTGCCTCGTTCTTGGTTTTTCTCGCCATGATGGGGTCAAGTTTAAGCGATTACATACATTCACGAATGTATGTTTATACTCCGGGCATTCCCTGAAGGCCAGTTCGCTGGCTGCGGCATTGTTGTTGCCACTTCTGGGCGCAGCTTTTGCTAAAACGCACACTTCTTTCATCCATCGATCCGCGAGGGTTTTATCGTGATCTGCTTTGCCTCCAAGAATTTCAAAGCGCTGCCGTCGGCACCGCAGCCCGCCCTGAGCCTGCGCAGCCGTGCGCTCTACCTAATTCCGCTGGCGGTTGCCCTGGCGGCGGTGTTGGCAGGTTGTGGCGGCAAAGACGGCGCGGCCGCTGCAGGTGGTGGTGGTGGTGGTGGTGGCATGCCGCCGCCGCCCGCTGTGGGTGTGCTGACGGTGGCTTTGACCACGGTTCCCTTGCAAACCGAGTTGCCCGGCCGGGTTGAGGCGTTGCGCGTCGCGCAGGTGCGTGCCCGGGTGAACGGGGTGGTGCTGAAGCGCTTGTTTACTGAAGGCTCGGAAGTCAAGGCCGGTCAGGCGCTGTTCCAGATCGACGCTGCGCCTTATCAGGCCAATTTCGACAGTGCCCAAGCCAGCTTGGCCAAGGCGCAGGCCAATCTGGCCCAGGCCGCCGCGCAGGCCGAGCGCAATAAGCCCCTGGTTGAAGCCAAGGCGATCAGCCAGCAGGAATATTTGGTGATCGTGGCCGCTGCCAAACAGGGCGAGGCCGATGTGGCAGCCGCCAAGGCGGCCGTCACCAGCGCCCGGTTGAACCTCGGGTACGCCGCCGTCACCGCGCCAATCTCGGGCCGCATCGGCCGGGCGCTGGTCACCGAGGGTGCTTTGGTCAGCGCCACCGAAGCCACCCAGCTGGCCCTGATTCAGCAAACCAATGCCGTTTACGTCAATTTCACCCAGTCGGCCAACGAGGTGCAGCAACTCCGCCGCGCACTGGCGAAGGGTCAGTTGCGCACGGTCGGTGGTGGCAATGGCGCTCAGGCGGCTCAAGTGCGCATCGTGCTTGATGACGGCAGCGAGTTGGCCAAGACGGGCAAGCTGTTGTTCACCGACCTGAGCGTTGATGCCAGCTCGGGCCAGGTCACCCTGCGCGCCGAAGTGCCGAACGCCGATGGCAGCCTGCTGCCGGGTCAATATGTTCGCGTGCGCCTGTCTCAGGGCGAAGTGCCGTCGGCCATCCTGCTGCCCCAGCAGGCTGTGACGCGCACCAGTGCGGGCGATACCGTCCTGGTCGTCGGTGCCGACAACAAGCCGATGCCCCGCCCCGTCAAGATCGATGTGGCGGAAGGCAATCAATGGGTGGTCCTGAGCGGCTTGAAGGCGGGCGAGCAGGTGATTGTTGATGGCTTCCAGAAAATGTTCGTGCCCGGCGCGCCGGTCAAGCCGGTGCCTTGGACGGCTGCGGCGGCTTCGGCCCCTGCAGCACCTGCGTCAGCCGCCACGTCAGCCGCCCCATCGGCCGCCAGCCGCTAAGCCGCGAGGACTCACAACATGGCACGATTTTTCATTGATCGCCCCATCTTCGCGTGGGTGATTGCGCTGTTCATCCTGGTGTTTGGCGCGGTCGCCATCACCAAGTTGCCGGTGGCGCAATACCCCACGGTCGCCCCACCTTCGCTGGTCATCAGCACGGTCTACCCGGGCGCTTCTGCCAAGACACTGGACGAAAGCGTCGTCTCGGTCATCGAGCAAGAACTCAATGGCGCACCCGGCCTGGCCTATCTTGAATCGGTCAGCCAGGCCAATGGCACGGGGGCGATCACCGTCACCTTCGAGCCGGGCACCAATATCGACCTGGCACAGGTCGAAATCCAGAACCGCCTGGGCCGCGCTGCGCCGCGTCTGCCGGCGGCCGTGACCCAGCAAGGCGTTCGTGTGGACAAGGCGCGCAGCAACTTTCTGCTCTTCGTCACGCTGTCCAGCAGCAACGGCAAGTACACGCCGATCGAGCTGGGCGACTATGCCTCGCGCAACATCATTCCCGAAATCCAGCGCCTGCCCGGCATTGGCCAGGCTCAGCTGTTCGGCACCGAGCGGGCCATGCGGATCTGGCTTGACCCGGCCAAGCTGCTGAGCTTCAACCTCAGCCCGGCCGATGTGAACAACGCGATCCGCGCACAGAACGCGCTGGTGCCCGCCGGCTCAATGGGTGATCTGCCCAATCTGTCGAGCCAGACCATGTCGGCCACCGTGGTGGTCAAGGGCCAGCTTGAAAACGTCGAACAATTCGCTGCCGTCGTGTTGCGCGCCAATGCCGACGGCTCCACCGTGCGGCTCAAGGACGTGGCGCGGATCGAGCTCGGCGGCCAGGGTTACGGTTCGTACTCGCGCCTGAACGGCAAGCCGGCCACCGGCATCGGCATTCAGCTCTCGCCTTCGGGCAATGCGCTGGCGGCTGCCACGGCGGTCAAGGCCCGCATGGAAGAGCTCAAGCGCTTTTTCCCTGAGGGCGTGGTCTACGCCGTGCCTTACGACTCGTCCAAGTTCGTCAAGGTGTCGATCTCCCAGGTGGTCGAAACCCTGGTGGAGGCCATCGTTTTGGTCTTCATCGTGATGTTCTTGTTCCTGCAGAACTGGCGCTACACCTTGATCCCGACCCTGGTCGTGCCGATTGCGCTGCTCGGCACCTTTGCCATCATGCTGGCAGCCGGTTTTTCGATCAATGTGCTGACCCTGTTCGGCATGGTGCTGGTGATCGGCATCGTGGTGGACGATGCCATCGTCGTGGTCGAAAACGTTGAACGCATCATGAACGACGAGGGCTTGCCGCCGCTCGAAGCGACGCGCAAGGCGATGAGCCAGATCTCCGGAGCCATCATCGGCATCACCGTGGTGCTGGCGTCGGTGTTCGTGCCGATGGCCTTTTTTGCCGGCTCGGTCGGCAATATCTATCGCCAGTTCTCGCTGGCTATGGTGGCGTCCATCCTGCTCTCGGCCCTGATGGCGCTGAGCCTGACGCCCGCCCTGTGCGTGACCCTGCTGAAGCCGGTGGAGGCGGGCCATGCCCACTCGAAGACAGGCTTCTTCGGCTGGTTCAACCGGGGTTTCTCGAGCACGGCCAAAGGCTATGAAGGCTTTGTCGCCAAGCTGCTGCGACGCAGTGGCCGGATGATGCTGGTTTACATCGCCATCGTCGCGGTTGTCGGCTTTCTTTATGTGCGCATGCCGACCAGCTTTTTGCCCAATGAAGACCAGGGTTACTTGATCGTCAATGTGCAGCTGCCGCCGGGCGCCACGACCAACCGCACCGAGGCGGCGGTCAAGGCGGTCGAGGACTTCATGCTCAAGCAACCGGAGGTCGAGAACGTCATCGGCGTGATCGGCTTTTCCTTCTCCGGCCAGGGCCAGAATGCCGCCCTGGTGTTCGTGCCGCTGAAGCCCTGGGAAGAGCGGGTTGGCCCCGCGAACAGTGCCAGCGCGCTGGCGGGCCGGGCCTTCGGTGCCTTGATGGGCGTTCGCGATGCCTTTATCTTCCCGCTCAGCCCGCCGCCGATTCCGGAGTTGGGTCAGGCAACCGGCTTCGCTTTGCGCCTGCAAGACCGTGCCGGCCTGGGCCACGAAGCGCTGCTTGCAGCCCGCAATCAGTTGTTGGGCATGGCCTCGAAAAGCAAGCTGATCACCGGCATGCGGCCGGACGGCCTGGAAGACGCGCCGCAGCTGCAGATCGACATTGATCGCGACAAGGCAAGCGCCCTGGGTGTGGGCTTCGACGCCATCGCCGCCGTGCTGGGGACCCAACTGGGCTCGGCCTATGTGAACGACTTTCCGAACCAGGGACGTTTGCAGCGCGTGGTGGTGCAGGCCGACGCCACGGCCCGCATGCAGCCGCAAGACCTGCTGCGCCTGAACGTCAAGAATGCCCAGGGCCAGCCGGTGCCGCTGTCGGCGTTTGCGCGCACGCACTGGATCAGCGGGCAGATGCAGGCGGTGCGCTACAACGGCTACCCCGCGATGCGCTTGGCCGGTGATGCAGCGCCGGGCGCCTCGACCGGTGATGCGTTGAAAGAGCTGGAGGGCATGGTCGCCAAGCTGCCGGCCGGCATCGGCTACGAATGGACGGGCCTGTCGCGCGAAGAGAAGTTATCGGGTTCGCAGGCCATGGTCTTGCTGGTGTTCTCGCTGCTGGCCGTGTTTCTGTGTCTGGCTGCGCTGTACGAGAGCTGGACGATTCCGTTGGCCGTGTTGCTGGTCGTGCCGCTGGGCCTGCTGGGCGCGCTGGCAGGTGTCACTTTGCGCGGCATGCCCAACGACGTGTACTTGAAGGTGGGCCTCATCACCATCATCGGCCTGTCGTCCAAGAACGCAATTCTGATCATCGAGTTCGCAAAGGATTTGCAGCTTCAAGGCAAGGGCCTGGTCGAGGCGATTCTGGAGGCCTGCCATCTGCGCTTCCGCCCCATCATCATGACCTCCTTCGCTTTCATCCTGGGTGTGCTGCCGCTGTTCTTCGCCAGTGGCGCGGGCTCGGCCAGCCAGCGCGCCATCGGCACCGGTGTGCTGTCCGGCATGTTGGCCGCGACCTTGCTCGCCGTCATCTTCGTGCCGGTGTTCTTCCTGGTCGTGCGGCGAATCTTCAAGACCTCGGAAGAGAAAAAGCAGGGAGCCCAGGCATGAATCAATTGACCCTTTCAGGCATGACGACGGCGGTGGCTCTGATGTTGGCGGGCTGCGTTTCGTTGGCGCCCGAGCATGTTCGCCCGGCGGCCCCCGTCGCGGCAGTCTGGCCTGCGCCGGCCGCCAGCACGGGTATCGCTGCAGCGGCGCTGACATGGCAAAACTTCTATGCCGGCGACGCCCGCCTGCTTGCGCTGATCGAGCTGGCGCTGCAGAACAACCGCGATCTGCGCGTTGCGGTGCTCAACGTCGAGCAGGCACGGGCGCTGGCCCGTGTTGCCGATGCAAGCCGTCTGCCGACGGTGGCAGCTGGCTTCAGCAGCAGCCGGCTGCCCGGCCAGAACGACACGATCACGAGCAACTACCAAGCTGGCCTGCAGATCAGCGCCTATGAGCTCGACCTGTTCGGCAAGATCAAGAATCAGAGTGACGCCGCGACGGCGCGCTACCTGGCCTCGGCCGAAGGCAGCCGCGCCGCGCAGATCAGCCTGGTGGCCGGGGTGGCGTCCAGCTATCTGGCATTGCAGGCGGATGAGGAGTTGCTCAGCCTGATTCGCCAGACCCTGGCCACGCGCGAGGACAGCATGCGCCTGACGCGGCTGAAGTTTGATGCGGGTGCCGCGTCACAGCTTGATTTCAACAGTGCCGAATCGGCTGCCGCGTCCGCCCGTGCGAACTTGGCACAGGCCCAGCGCCAACGCGCGTTGGACGAAAACGCCCTGGTGCTGCTGGTCGGCCAACCGCTGCCCAGCACGCTGTCGACCGGCCTGCCCCTGTTGGCCCAAAGTCTGCCCGATCTGCCGGCCGGCCTGCCGTCCGAAGTGCTGGTCAATCGCCCCGATGTCTTGCAGGCGGAGCAGCAACTGGCTGCCGCCGACGCCAATATCGGTGCGGCGAGGGCAGCGTTTTTCCCCAGCATCAGTTTGACAACCAGCCTGGGCACGGCCAGCTCACAGCTGTCCAATCTGTTCAGCAACACCGCTTGGAGCTTTGCCTCGCAAGTGCTGTTGCCGATCTTTGATTCGGGCCGCAATAGCGCCAATCTGGCGTCGGCCAAGGCGGCGCAGGGCATTGCGGTGGCGCAATACGAAAAGGCCGTGCAAACCGCCTTCCGTGAGGTGGCCGATGCATTGGCCGGACGTGCCACCTTTGGCGATCAGTCCGCCGCGCTGGCTGATCAAGCGCGGGCTGAAGGTGAGCGGCTGCGTTTGGTCGATCTGCGCTACAAAAATGGTGCGTCCAACAGCCTGGAACTGCTCGACGCCCAGCGCGCCGCCTTTGCGGCGCAGCAATCCCTGGTGCAGGTGCGGCTCGCGCAGTTGCTCAACAGCGTGCAGCTTTACAAGGCGCTGGGTGGCGGGGTGGCGAAAAGCTGAATCGGCCAGGCTGGGCCCCAGAACGCAAAAAACGCCCTCGGGCGCTTTTTTATTGAGGGCTTCGGGAAGCTCAGCGGGCCTGGATCCAGGCAAGGCCTTCGGCCGTTGCATAGCGCAGCGCGGCGCGCTGGCTGAGGAAGCGCGGGGTGAAGCGCATCACACGGTCATGGCTGGCCTGGCCGCGGCCAGAGCGGATGGACACGGAGGCGGCGAAGCGGCCATCGGTATCCGTTTTGATCATCGGTGAGACAAGATATTTGCCCACCTCAATGCTGTTCTTTTGCATTTTTGTTTTGAGGTGTAAAGAGAGAACGGCTCGGCATTGCCACAGGGCAGGGCTGAACGGGGTGCTGATCTGGGGTGTGAGGGACTTGGATCGGTCGGGGCTATGGCGATGGGTGAGTTCCCGGGGCCGCCCGCACTTGCTTTGATTTTTTTAGTGTCGCAAGTGGATGAAACTGCGGCGCAAACTTTTGAAGTCTGCGCCGCTTTTGCTGGTTGATTGCTCAACAGCAGGGAACGCTCACGCGTTCCGTTTTGTCGCTTGCTGAATTACAGCGCGCGGATGTTCGAAGCCTGCAGACCCTTGGGGCCTTGCTTGACTTCAAATTCCACTTTCTGGTTTTCAGCCAACGTGCGGAAGCCGCCGTTGTTGCGGATTTCGCTGTGGTGAGCGAACAGATCCTTGGAGCCGTCTTCAGGCGTGATGAAGCCGAAGCCCTTGCCGTCGTCGAACCATTTCACGGTGCCGGTTTGCATTGTTGTCATGATGTGTTCCTTTGGAAACGATTAAAAAATACTTCGCAACCACACGGTTGGCGAAGACAGAAACACTCAAGAACAGTCAAACGGGGAGTTTTGAAACTGAAGCGAGCCGGACGCGAACGTACCGCGGTGGCTGCAGATCGTAGACCTTGAAGAAACGGTCTTGTGTGTATCTAGCCATAGAGTGTAGCACGCCATTCTGAGAGTTGTATCGCCCCCCACTGCGGGGCTTGTGGCGTGGGGGTGAAGCGTGCACAGTGCGCGGCTTCATGCGCTCACCCTCACCACCGCTCTTTGTCGTGTCCGCCTTGTTGTGTGGCCTGCTGCCTGCAAGCATGGCCGCACCCGACGAAGACCGGCTGGGCCGTGCCCAAGGTTATCCGGTCGGCACACAAGCCACTTGGTACAGCCAGGAACAGGTCCGCGTCGGCTCCTTCACCCATCAGGGTGAAATCAAGGGTCTGATGAATGGCAATGTGCACGGCTTGGCAGCCAGCAGCTCGCCCATGGCCTTGCCACGTGCTGCTGCCGAGCCGGCTTACCGCTGGCAGATCGACGCAGCGCACAACCTGGGCATCGACGACTACCTGGCGCGCCAGCGGGTGATGGGCTTGCTGGTGGTGAAAGACGGTGTCGTGCAGGTCGAGCGCTATCAATACGAGCGCAGCCCGGCTGACCGTTTTGTGTCGCATTCGATGGCCAAGTCGCTGGTCTCGCTGGCCGTCGGCCTGGCTTTGCAGGAAGGGCGGTTGAACTCTCTCGACGACCGCGCCGACCGCTACGCCACCGGTCTTGCCGGGTCGCTGTATGGCGAGGCGCGTCTGCGTGACCTGTTGCGCATGGCTTCCGGTGTGCGTTTCAACGAAAGCTATGACGGCAGCGAGGACAGTGACTTCGTTCGCTTTGGCCGCGCCGCCGCCCGCGACGGGCTTGAAGCAGCGGCTCGCAGCATCGCCGAACGTGCCGCCCCGGCCGGTCAACGGTTCAGCTACGCCAGCTCTGAAACAGTCATCCTTGCCGCCGTGTTGCGTGCCGCTACCGGCATGAGCTTGAGCGACTATCTGCAGCCGCGCTTGTGGCAGGCGATGGGGGCCGAAACCTCGGCCTTGTGGCGCGCCGACCGCACCGGCCTTGAAACCGCCAGTGGCAACTTCAACGCCACCCTGCGCGACTACGCCCGGCTCGGCGTCATCTTGGCCAATGACGGGCAGCGCCCCGACACCGGCACGCAAATTTTGCCGCGCGACTATTTGCTTGAAGCGACGGATGCCGCGCGTCAGCCGGCTGCCTTCCGCCCTGGTTCAGCCACGCCCTATTTTGGCTATGGCTACCAGTTCTGGACCTTTCCCGGCCGGCCGCGTCGTTTTGCAATGACGGGCGTCTACGGCCAGCTGATCTTTATTGACCCCGAGCTGAAGCTCGTGATGGTGCAGACCGCTGCTACCGCCACGCCCGCGCCGACCAGCTTGGCGCGGGAGGCCGACGCGCTGTGGCGTGGCGTGATCGGGTTTTACGGTGGCGGCTGGTGATCTGAAGGGATCAACCCTTCTTGCCGCCCAGCACCAGCAGCAAGCCGCCCGCCACGATGGCGGCGACACCGGCCCACAACGGGATATTGACCGTTTCTTTTTCCTTCACCGACAACTCGATCGGCCCCAGCTTCACGGCGGTCGTGTCCTTGGTGTAGCTGAAGCCGCCGTAGACGAGGCCGAGTGCGCCGGCGACGATCAGGATGATGGCGACGAGTTTGATGGGGTTCATTTTTTGGACCTTTGAATTTAGAGACTGACGATGCCGTCGACCGCAGTGTGGCTCAGTTGCAAGCCCGCTGTCTGTGCGCTACCCGTGCATAGCGACAACATCCACCGCCACGCCGCTCAGCACCGCATTGCCGGACAGGGGGTCGCGAGCACGGTCATCCAGCAGGCTGTTCATGTTCACGCCCGGCCGTTGGGCAGCAAGCTGCAGGCGGGTGCCGGTGAGGTCGTGGCCCCAGCCATGCGGCAGGCTGACAACACCGGGCATCAGGTCTGCCGTGAGGTGAACAGGCACCTGCAGCTGCGCGCCGCCAGCGCTGAGCTGAGCGAGGCTGCCGTCGCGCAGGCCCAGCCGCTCGGCGTCTAGCGGGTTGATCAACAGGGTGCAACGCTCCGGGCCCTTGGCGAGGATCGGCAGGTTGTGCATCCAGCTGTTGCCCGAGCGCACATCGCGGCGACCGATCAGCAGCATGCCTTCTGCCGGGCTGAGCAGCGCCGCATCGACGTGAGCGAGATCGGCCAGCACCAACGGCGGGGCCAGCTCGATGCGGCCAGAGGGTGTGCGCAGCAGCTCGGGGATGCGGGGCTGCAGCGCGCCGAGATCGATGCCGCCGTCGGCCGCCTTGATCTTGGCCAGCGTCAGGCCGTCTGGCTTCAGCCCAAAGCGGTCACCGTAGGGGCCGCTGCGCAGGGCCAGATCAATCAGACGCTCGGGCCCGCGTTGGTCGCCCAGGGCCGCCAGCACGGCAGGGGCGTTGTCCCCCGCGAGCCTTGCCACATCAGCGGCAATCGCCGCATCGTCCAAAGCTTGTGCGCTGATGGCCAAGCCCTTGCCCTCGACCAAGGCCGCCAGCCGCAGGATGGTTTCCCATTCCTCCGGCTGCGCTTCGTCCTTGGCAAACACCGGCCCGGAAAAGCGTGCGTGGTTGCGGAAGGACAGCTGCGGAAAAGCCATGTCGAAATGCAGATCTTCGAGCGGCGACAGGCCGGGCAGGATGACGTCGGCATGACGGCTGGTTTCGTTCAGATAAATGTCCAGGCTGAGCATGAAGTCCAGGCCATCGAGCGCACGGCCGATGCGCGGGCCGTTCGGCGCGGACAGCACCGGGTTGGCCGCCAGGCTGATGAGGGCACGGATCTGGCCCTCGCCGGGGGTCTCCATTTCTTCGGCCAGCAGGGTGATTGGCAACTCACCAAAGACCTCGGGCGCGGCGCTCACGCGGCTGCGTTTTCGGCCGGTGGTGATGCCCTTGCCGATACCGGGTTTGCCGGCGGTGTTGGCCGCAAAGGCGGCCGCCTTCGGAAACATCATGCCGCCCGGCGTGTCGAGGTTGCCGGTCAGCACGTTGATGACGTCGACCAGCCAGCTGTTGAGTGTGCCGAAGCGTTGCGTGCAGGTGCCAATGCGGCCGTAGACGGCGGCGCGCGGTGCTGCTGCGAGATCGCGCGCCAGCTGACGGATCGTTCCTGCATCAATGCCGCAGCCGGGCGCCATGCGCTCCGGCGCGTAGGGCAGCACGGCAGCGCGCACTTCGTCCAGCCCATTCGTGTGCTCGGCCAGGCGGCCGAGCTTTAACAGGCCTTCGTCGAACAGGGTGTGGGCCAGGCCCAGCAGCAGAAAGACATCGCCGCCGGGCTTGATTGGCAGGTGCTGATCGGCCTGCGCGGCCGTCTCGCTGCGGCGCGGATCGACGACGACGATCTTGCCGCCGCGCTCCTGCATCGCTTTGGCCTTGCCGCGGTAGTCGGGCACCGTCCACAGGCTGCCGTTGCTGACCATCGGGTTGGCACCCAGCATCAGCAAAAAATCGCAGCGCTCAATGTCGGGCACAGGGATGGACAGCCAATGGCCGAACAGCAGGCCCGAGCTGAGCTGTTTGGGCATCTGGTCGAGCGTGGAGGCCGAAAACACATTGCGCGTGCCGATGGCCCTGGCCAGCCTCGGGAAGTAGCTGAGCAGGCTGATCTTGTGCGCGCTGGGGTTGCCAACGATCAGGCCGATGGCGTCGGGGCCGTGCTGCTTCAACACCGGCAGCAGGCGGCGTTCGATCTCGGCAAAGGCTTGGTCCCAGCTTGCTTCAACGAACACGCCCTGGCCGTCCTTGATCAGCGGCGTGCGCAGCCGGTCGGGGTCTTCGTGCAGGTCCTTCAGCGACACGCCTTTGGGGCAGATATAGCCGCGGCTGAAGACGTCCTGTTCGGCGCCGCGAATGCTGATGACCTTGTGTCCTTGCGTCTTGACTTCAAGCCCGCAGCAGGCTTCGCAAAGTGGGCAAATTCGGTAATGTGTTTCTTGTTGAGCGGCCATGCTGTCGTCTCCTGTTTCGACGATTGTGGAGCGCGACGACCGGGCCGGACGGTCATCTCGGCGACAGCCATTCCTTCAGCTTGGCCAGCACGGCCGGGTTGCTCAGCAGGGCCAGATGGCCGGTGCCGGGGATCACCCATTGGCGCTCGGGCGGAAAGGCCAGGCCCTGGGTGGCTTCGTGGTGTCGGCCAGCGCTCTTGCCCAATGCGCTGTTCAAGGGCACGAGTCCATCGCCCAAGGTGTTGGCGGACAGGCTCTTGGCGTCCTTGGCCGTGATGGCTGCGACGGCGTAGCAAGCGACGCCTGCGGGCAAGGGCAGGGCGCTGGCACGGCCCCAATCTGCCTCGGTCAGCGAAGCATGCCGCAGGTCTTGGATGCCGGCGCTGCGCCGCTGCGTCAAGGCGACGATGGGTTTGGAATAGCTGCTCCAACCCAGCAGGTTCTGCAACTGCTGGCCGCCGCGCTCCAGCGGCGCGCCGAAGTGCGGCGTGCCCAGGGTGACCAACTGCGTGAGCTTCTTCGGCCAGCGCATCTTGGCTGTGCGCGCGTGGTGGATCGCGCTGCGCGCCAGCAGGCCGCCCATGCTGTGACCCAGCAGGGTGATGTCTTGCAACTCGGTGGGCCAGACCTTGATCAGTTGCTCCAGCAGCGCGGCCAGTTCACGGCCGTTGTCGGAGATGTGGCGGCCGCTGTTGTAGTGCAGGTGCAGGGGCGTGTAGCCCAGCGCCGCCAGCGCTGGCGCGAAGCCGCCGGCCTGCCATTGCAAGTCGTTCATGCACAGGCCGTGGATCAGCAGCAGCGGGCGCGGACCCGCCCCGGCCGGCGCAGTTTGCAGCGGCAGGCCAGCGGCGTCGCGCAACTGCATGGCGATGGCCAGCGGGTTGTCGGTGTCGGCGAGATAGTCGCCGAAGACGCCGTTCAACGCGGCCAGCACCGCCTGGCCGTTGACCGTTGGCTGGGCCGTTTCACGGATCAGTGGGGTCAGCGCCTGCAAGGCCAAGTCGACGCCATCGCCGACCAGGCCGGTCACGCCACGCACGCTGCGGTAGACCAGTCCGGTGAGGCCGCCGGTGCGCGCCTTGGCGGTCGTCATTGGCAGGCCCGTGATGCGGCCGTGCATGGCCTCGACGATGTCGGTCAGGCCCTGGGTGGCGCTGATGGCCAGTCGGCTGGCGCCGCGCAATTGACGGGTGCTCATAGCCGCGCAGTTTACGGGCGGCATACTGCTGCGCATGAAAATCGAAATCGAACCAGGCGTGCGGCTTTTTGTGGACGTCGAGGGCGTTGGCCTGGTGCCCGACGGCCCGCTGATGCGCGAGAAGCCGACCTTGATCTGCTTGCATGGCGGGCCCGGCTTTGACCACGCGGCCTTCAAGCCGGCTTTCACGGCGCTCGCCGACATCGCGCAGATCATCTACTACGACCACCGCGGCCATGGCCGCAGCGACCCGAGGCCGGTGCACGAATGGACCTTGGACACCTGGGCTGACGACGTGGTGCGCTTGAGTGATGCGCTTGGGCTGGTCAAGCCCATCGTGTTGGGCCAGTCATTTGGCGGCTTTGTCGCGCAGCGCTACATCGCCCGTCACCCCGGTCATGCCGCCAAGGTGGTGTTGTCGAGCACCGCGCCGGGCATGAATCTGGAACGCAAGCTGGTGATGTTCGAAAAACTGGGCGGGCCGCAGGCGCGCGCGCTGGCAAGTGCGTTCTGGACCATGCCCACAGCGGACACCTGGGCGGCCTACTGGGTCGGCTGCCGCCATTTCTACAACACCACGCCGCCGAGCGACCCTGATGCCGCGCAGCGCACCCTGGTCAATGCCGACATTCTTTTTCACTTTGTGAATGGAGAAAAACAGGCGCTCAACCTGCTGCCTGGTCTCGCGCTGGCGCAATGTCCGGTGCTGGTGATGGTGGGCGACGATGACCCCGTCTGCACCCTGGACGACGCGCGTGATATCGCGGCAGCGCTGCCTGCGGCTTTCGCGAATTTTGTCAATTTCCCCGGCGTTGGCCACGGTGCGTGGCGGGATGATCCGGCCGCAGCGTTTGCTGTCCTGCGGGAATTTATATTGCGCTGATCAGCGTCTTGATATCGCGCTCGAGCAGCGCGGCGTCACCCAGATTCATCTCGATCAGGCGGCGCAAATGGGTGATGCTTTCAAGATCGATGCTGCGGCAGATCACGCCGGCCCGGTCACCCTCGACGTGAGTCACCTCACCGGCCATCGCGATGCTGGTCTCGGCATCGCCCAGCTTTACTTTGAGCAAGCAGGGCGAGCCCGATTCCGGCTTCGACCCGGCCGGCAAGCGCAACAGCGCGCCCTTCAGAGACAGATCCAGCACATGGGCATTCAGGTGCTGCTGTGTAGTGATCAACTCGGCTTTCGCGTCGAAGGCGACGCGGAAAAATTGGCGGCGTTCGGTGTCGATGGCGGGCTCCCGGGTGGTTTTATCGATGCTATCAGACCCCAGTCGGCGCTGGCCGTCCTACAAAAGCAGGGGCTGCCGTCTGACTGTTTCGACATGTTCTGGGGGCTTACCAGCCGCCTGAGTCTCGGTAAGCTTGCAGCGTCGCCAACAACAACGAGTACATCCGATGAGCAACTTCGATCCCGCCGACCGCCGCCAAACCCTGCTGCGAATGGGCGCGCTCTTGACCCTCGGCTCGCCTGCGTTGACAGCGCTTGCAGCCGAAGAAGACGACAGCACCTACGACCAAGATTCGATGCTCAAGGCCGCCACGGACTTCTTTGGCTCCACCGCTGAAGGCCTGGCCAAGGTGATCGAAAAAGCCTTCAAGGAACAGGGCCGCCCCAATGCCTACATCAAGGGCGAGGAAGCCAGCGCCGCGCTGACCGTCGGCCTGCGCTATGGCGACGGGCAGATCACGATGAAGAACGGCGGCAGCGGGCCCGTGTTCTGGGCGGGTCCATCGATTGGTCTGGATGCTGGTGCCAATGCATCGAAGGTCTTCACCCTGGTCTACAAGCTGCCCAAGCTGGCCGCCATCTACCAGCGCTTTCCTGGCGTTGACGGCAGCCTTTATTACATCGGCGGCGCCGGGCTGAACTATCAGCGCCTGAACGGCATCACCCTGGCCCCGATCCGTCTGGGCGTGGGCTTGCGTGCCGGGGCCAGTGTGGGTTATTTGCACTATCGCCGCGAGAAGTCGATCAATCCGTTCTGACGTGCGCAGTAGGGGGCGCAGCGGCAAGACCCCCTAAGCAGTTGACCCTCGCACCCACCTGCTGGCAGCCATGACGCTTCAAACTGCCACGGTCGGCGTTACCGCCACTTTCAATTTTTTGGGAGGCTGCCATGAGGCTGTTTACGCAACTTCAGCGCTGGTTCAACCCCGACAGCGGCGGCTTCATCTTGGCCGTGGTGACGGTCGCCCTGGCAGCCGCCTTGGTACTCGTACTGGCGCCTTGAGGGGCTGGGGCAAGCTCTGAAAACGCATCAGGGCTGCGGTCGCTAAGATGAATCTCGCGCTGCCGCGCCCATCTTTGAAGGATCCGCATGAACCCGCCAAACCCCAGCCACATCCCCACGCTGAACAACCCGATTGCCGAGAATGAGCTGCCAACCCGGGGCGCTTGGTCGGCCACACCCGCAGCCTCTCTGCCCGCTCAGGCGATCAGTGTCGAGGTGCTGCTCGAAAAATACGCCAAGGGCGATGAGCGCACGCTCGATGAGTTGCGCCTGCGTGTTGCCCGTGCGCTGGCCGAGGCTGAATTCCCCGATCAGCGGGCGGCTTGGACGGCGCGGTTTTTGGACGCGCAGCGGCGCGGTTTCATCCCTGCCGGGCGCATTCTTTCGGCAGCTGGAACGGATCTGGCGGCCACCCTCATCAACTGCTTCGTCCAACCGGTCGGCGATTCGATCGCGTCGATGGAAGACGGGCATCCCGGCATTTACACCGCGCTGACCGAGGCGGCCGAGACGATGCGGCGTGGCGGCGGCGTCGGCTATGACTTCTCACGCATCCGCCCGGCCGGCGCCTGGGTCGGTTCGACCCGCAGCCACGCCTCCGGCCCGGTCAGCTATATGCGCGTGTTCGACCGTTCTTGCGAGACGGTGGAAAGTGCCGGCTCGCGGCGCGGCGCGCAAATGGGCGTGCTGCGCTGCGACCACCCCGACATCGAGCATTTCATCCACGCCAAGGACCAGGGCGACCTGAAGAACTTCAACATTTCGGTCGGCGTGACCGATGCCTTCATGGAAGCCGTGCTGGCCGACCAGTCGATCGATCTGGTGCACCGTGCCGAGCCGGGCGAGTCGCAGATAGCGGCCGGGGCCTACCAGCGCGGCGACGGCCTCTGGGTCTATCGCAAGACCGCCGCCCGCGCGCTGTGGGACCAGGTGATGCGCTCCACCTATGACCATGCCGAGCCCGGCGTGCTGTTCCTGGATCGCATCAACGCGGACAACAACCTGCATTACTGCGAGTCGATCGCGGCGACGAATCCCTGCGCCGAACAGCCGCTGCCGCCCTACGGTTGCTGCTGCCTCGGCTCGGTCGATCTGACCCGCTTTGTCGTCGACCCATTCAGCGCCCAGCCGCGCTTTGACGAGGCCGGTTTTGCCGAGGTCTGCGGCGTCGCCACACGGATGCTGGACAACGTGCTCGACGTGACGCCCTGGCCCCTGCCGGCGCAGGCGCAGGAGGCCAGCAACAAGCGCCGCGTGGGCCTGGGCTTCACCGGCTTGGGCGATGCGCTGGTGATGCTGAACCTGCGCTATGACAGCGAGGCGGCGCGCGAGCAGGCGCGGCGGATTTCGGAGCTGATGCGTGATTCTGCTTATTCGGCCTCCAGCGATCTGGCAGCCGAGCGCGGTGCGTTCCCGCTCTTCAATGCCGACCTGTACTTGAGCGGCGGCAGCTTTGCCTCGCGCCTGCCGCAGCAACTCAAGGACAAGATTCGGTATCAAGGGCTGCGCAACTCGCACCTGCTGTCGATCGCCCCGACCGGCACGATCAGCCTGGCCTTTGCCGACAACGCCAGCAACGGCATCGAACCTGCTTTCAGCTGGAGCTACACGCGCAAAAAGCGTGAATCTCTGGCTGATGGCGGTGGCTACAAGGAATACGCGGTGGAGGACCATGCTTGGCGGCTGTATCGCCATCTGTTCGGCACCGACACGCCGCTGTCGAACGCCTTCGTGACGGCGCTGGAGCTGAGCGCGGCCGACCACGCGGCCATGGTGGCTGCGGTTGCGCCCTACATCGACACCTCGATCTCCAAGACGGTCAATGTGCCGGTCGACTACGCTTATGCCGACTTCCAGGATCTGTACACGCAGGCCTGGAAATCGGGGCTGAAGGGCTTGGCGACCTACCGACCGAATTCGGTGCTTGGCTCGGTGCTGAGCGTCACCGCCACGCCGACGGTGAAAGAGCCGGAGCCGCTGGCCGTGGACGCGAGCAACCAGCGCCTGCGCGTTGAGCGCCTGCCGAATGCCGTGGTCGCCTCGCTGCGCTGGCCCAGCCGCCCGGAAATGCCCGGCGGCAACCCGGCCTGGAGCTACATGATCCAGCACCCGCACGGCGATTTCGCGCTCTTCGTCGGCGAGCTGCCGGCCGAGGGGCCGGACATGGGCCTCTTTGGTCGGACGTTGCCCTTCGAGGTCTGGGTCAACGGCGCCGAACAGCCACGCGGCCTGTCGGCGCTGGCCAAGACCTTGTCGATGGACTTGCGAACGAACGATGCCGCCTGGTTGCGTCTCAAGCTCGACGCGCTGGCCACCGTGGCCGAGGAACGTGCCTTTGAGATGGCCATGCCGCCCAGCGGCGAGAAGCGCTTGTTCCCCGGTGTGGTGGCGGCCACGGCCGCCGTGATCCGTTGGCGCTGCGAGCAGTTGGGCGCGCTACAGGACGGTGGGCCGACGCCCGTGCTCGACGCGATGTTCAGCCGTGAAGAGCCGCGCACCGGTGTCTCGGGCACGCTCGCCTGGGCAGTCGATGTGGACAACCCCGCGACCGGCGAGCTGTTCACCCTGACGCTGAAAGAAGTGAGTCTGCCGACCCCCGACGGCGGCGTGGTGACGCGGCCTTGCGCCATGGGCTTCTCGGGCAATTACCCGAAGGCGTTGGACGGCATGGCGCGCCTGCTGTCGCTGGACATGCGGGTGATGGATCCCGGCTGGATCGGCATGAAGCTGCGCAAGCTGCTGAACGTGGGCGAGCCGTTGGGCCATTTCATGGCGCCGGTGCCGAGCCTGTCTGGTGAGCGCCGTCAGCAGATCTGGCCGTCCACCGTCGCCTATGTCGCCCGGCTCATCATTCACCGCTACGCGATGCTGGGTGTGCTTGACGAGGCGGGCATGCCGCTGGTGCAAATGGGTTTGCTGCAAGCGCCGACGGTCAAGTCAAACGGCGTGGTCACGGCGCAAGCGATGGCCGGCCGGCCCTGCCCGGAATGCGGCAACCACACGATGATTCACAAGGATGGCTGTGATTTCTGTACGGCGTGTGGGTATGTGGGGCAGTGCGGTTAG
>JBBQKT010000021.1:0-20493 GCA_038327205.1 Burkholderiales bacterium
TTTTGTCGCCCCGGTCGGCAGCGTGCTCGATGCCTTTGGCGTGGTCAAGGATGCACGCGGCAATGCCAAGGCGACGGTCGATGCCACCGGTGGCTACAAGACCAATGTGGACAAGGTGTTTGCAGCGGGTGACATGCGGCGCGGCCAGAGCCTGGTGGTCTGGGCCATCCGCGAAGGCCGTCAGGCGGCGCGGGCGGTGGATGAATTCTTGATGGGGGCGAGCGAATTGCCACGCTGAGACTGGTTGTGACTGGCAACTGGCAGATTCACCGAACATAAAGAAAGCCACCCGAGGGTGGCTTTCTTGTTTGCCGGCGTACGTCACTTTGACGTCGATGATCAGTTCGTCTGTGGAATTTCTCGCCAGTTGAGCCGGCGTACGCCGAGGCCGGAGGCGGGAGTGACCTTCACCGGTGGTGACTTGCAGTTGTCGGCGCGGTCGCACACCGTGGGAATGATGTAGGACTGGCTCCCGATGCTGTAAAAGGAAAGGTCTGTCACCAAGCCCGCAAAATCCAGGTAGCCCTGCTTGTTCGGCAGTGCCGACACACCAGTGCCCAGGTCGATGGCGTAAACGCGCGAAGTGCCCCCGGGTTGGCATACATCGTTGGAGGTCGGCGCAACGGTGGTGAAAGCCACGATGCCGTAAAACGCAGCTGGGTCATCGATCACGCGCCAGCCGGGTCCGGCGCTGATTGCACCGAGGTCAATGTACCAGCCGACTTGCGTCGAAAGGTTGAGCACGATCCCGGTTTGCAGATTGGCCAGCTGTTTCAGATTGCCGCGCACGATCGGGTAGCTGACGCCCGAAGGGAGGGTGGTACTTTGGCCGAAGCGCGCCGCCGTGCCATCGATGATGGCGAACAGGGCTTGGCCCTGCGAGCTGCTGATGTCATTGGCATGCAGCAGGCGGCCGGTGCCGACGGTCACGAATCGGCGGTTCGTGCCGGGCTGCACCATCGGCGTGACGCGCGAGGTGATCGGCAGGGCGGCACCACCGGAGTCTTTCAACTGCGCCAGCAGCAGCGGCGAGGGATAGCTGCCATTCGTAGCAGTGACATCCACCCGCCAGACGTTGCCCAGCAGGTCGCCGGCATACAGCGCGTCGGCTGTGCCGTCGGTCAGGTCTAGCACAAAGCCCTGCACGTCGGCCAGCCCTGCTGGGGTGCCTGTTGAACCGATACCCGTGCCCAGCTTCTTGAGCAGAGCGCCGGTACGGGCATTGAGGATAAACACATAGCCTTTGCCATCTCTGTTGTTGTAGCCCGAACCGATGACGACGACCCAGCCGTAAGCGCGTGTCTTCAGGACTGTCGGCTGCCCGTAGGTGTAGCCGAGATCATCGTCGGTGAACTCCCACAGGACCTTGGATACAGCCGTTGCCTCGTCTGTCACCGTGGCTGCAGGATTTGTGATGTCGAGCGCGTAGATGCTGCGTCCACCTTTGCCCAGTCCGCCCACGAGTATCGTCCGCCAGTCGGCCGTGCCGGTGCCGTCCTTCGTGCGGCCCATGTCGACGTCTGCATAGGTCGGCGTCGCATCGACGAAGTTGTAGTGGACGAAGCTGGGGTTTCCGATCGCCTGAAGTCCATTGGTCGCCGGAGTGCCGCTCGGCCCGTCGTAAAGCGCACCTGGCACGTATGCGAAGACCTCCTTGCCAGTGCTTGAGCCTGAGCCGTCGATCGCATGAACCATCCCTCGGTTGGTGGCGGCGTAGACCATGGTCTTGCGGTTGGCGTAGGTGGACTTGAAGGCGCCGTAACCGGGGTTCGACGCGGTGGCCAGGCCACTTGCCGGTGGCCCGACGACGACCAGCTTGGCATCCACAATGTCCCCGACCAGCGAGCTGCGGTCACGATAGGCACGTGCACTGCCGTTGGCCGCGGATGATTTTTCGTTCTTGCGGTCGCCCCGCAGGTAATCGAGGTAATCGCTGCCGTCTGCTCCGCGGTAGGACGTTGCCAAGGCAGCTTGCTGGTCAGATGCCAGATTGGCTAACTGAAACGCCACGCCGACCTTCGAGTCAGTGTTGTAGGTGGCGATGAAGCGACGAGTGCTCCAGCCGTTGCCGGCGGCCTGGGTGCTAAGCGCCGTGGCGAAGCTCCACTTGAGCGTGGTTGTGACCGCACTGCGGTCGTTGTCGACGACGACCTGGTTGGCCAGCACGTCGCCACTCCAGTCGGAGGTGTCGTAGCGGGCGGCGTAGCTGATATCGCCGCTGGCGTTAACCACAGGCGTCGCTGTGACGAAGCCGGTCGAGGCCGCCTGCAGTTTCTTGGCAATGCTGGCAAAGGCATTGGACAGGCCGGCCACCATCAGGTCGGCCCGAGCTGCGGTGAAGTAGTTGTCGGGGCGCAGTTGGCCACTGTTGGCGTCGCTCGCCGGGCCGGTGTGCCACCATGCCGTCGGCAAATCGGTCGTCCGGCTGGCGTCGAAGAGCTCGGGCACGGTGAAGCCGCCGTACTTGGTGGCCAGAAAGAACTGGTTGTTGGTCCTGTAGCCGTTTTCCAGCACGTCCAGCCAGTAGGTCTGCACCGATTGCCTGCCGGCCAGGTCAGGTCGGATGTCCTGAGTGTTGGCGTGATAGGCCAGACCCGCCATCAGGGCGCCGTTGTTGTTGCAGCAGCCGTTGTAGTTTTGCGTGTTACCCAGATTGCTGATGCCGCTCATCACGCCGACCTTGTTGGTCCAAAGCACGGAATCCACCGTTGCGTCAGCGGCCACGCTGGCCGGCTTGCTGGGCTCGGAGGAGCCGCTGGCGCTGGGCAAGTTACGGTCGGCGTGGGTGTTGACGTCGCCGATGCCGAGCACGAAGTTCTTCTGGCATGAGTACTGGATCGGATCGTTCCAGCGCGTGATCACCGGGAAGCCATCGGCCCAGGTGGCACGAGTTGCTGCATTGGCAGATCCGGGTGCCGACCATTCCGGCACATTGCCCTGATTCTTGAAGTAGCGCAGCGTTGCGTAATACAGCTCTCCCACGGGGTCGTAGGTCTTGTAGGTGCTGCGGTTGATCGAGCCGAACTTGTTCAGGTAGTTCATCACGCCGCTGTTGGCGATCGGCGTGTTGAACCCTGCGGCGCTGGCCGTGTCGGCTGCATCGCTCAAGTCTGGGTTGTCGACAATGATGCCCGTCGACGCACTCCACTCGGCCAGCCCGTTTGCTGCAGGCACGTTGCTGCCGACAACCGGTTGCGTGGGGCCGATGAATTTCTGCTGTGCGCGCAGCACACCACCATCGCGTTTGATGTCGCTGTCGTTGAGATAGCCGAACGCGCTGTAGCGGATCTGGTTCGAATACTTCTGCATCAGCCCGGTCGGCCGGTAGACGATGGTGCTACCGGAGCCATATTGAGTGCAATTGGGCTCCAGATTGGCCAAGCCCAGCGACGGATCGCAGACCTTCACCCGCACGCTCACGTCATACACCGTGGCCGCCACGGGCGCTGTGCCGTCGTAAGCCACCGAAGCGTTGGAGACATTGCCGCTCTGCGAGAACTTGAGCTTATTGCCTGCACCCCAGACTCGCATCCTGAAGCTGCCCCAAGCAAAAGGCGTGGCACCGGAGACGCCAGCACTGAGCGTACGATCCGAAAAGTTGCCCGTGCCGCCCTGGTTGGCAGCCCAGGCCTTCTCCAGAATTGTCGTGGTGGGCGACTGCAGGTAGCGAAAGCCGCCCGTCAGTGCCCATCGGAACGGGTCGATGGCCTGCATCGTCGCCCAGTTCATGAAGTTGCCGCTCCAACTGCTGACGCAGGCGTGATTGGTGGTGACGGCTGTAGGGTAGAAATGCCGCAGCGTCTCGTCCGTGTTGGGGCTGTAGGCGTAGCACTTGTTCGGGTCGAAATAGCCGATGTAAGTGCTGGCGCTGTTGTACGTGCTGTCGGTGTGTGCCGCCGTGATCGCCGTCGGAAACTCGACCGAAAGCGCCAAAGCCAGATTGCCCGGCACCGTGATGCTGGCGAACAGCGCTTGGTCCGCCAGTGGGGTCTGGCCGATCGAGGGCACGCACGCCAGCAAGGCGGCAAGGCCGGTTGCAGGGCGGATACTTCTGATGAATCTGCGCATGGTGCGAGGTCTCCTGACTGCAGTGAGGCCGGTTATCCGGTGATGGTGGCCTGGAAGAAGGATTGGGTGTTGCGGGGGCCACTGACTCGTATCGTCACGCGATAGACGGCCTGCACCGGCAGGGCGGTGTCTTCAACCTTGCCGCCTGGGCTGAGCGTGCCGCCCGACGGCGCGAGGTTGCCCGCCGTGGTGCAACTGTTCTTATCAACAGCGACCGTACCCGCCACGCACAGGCGATCAATCACGTATCGGACGGTGACACCCATGTCGACGCCGCCGTCGTTCACCACGATCGGCGGTGCAGTGAAACCGCTGGCCTCGAACGCCGCATCGCTCAGCATCAGCACCAGCGGAATGCCCTGTGCGTTGGGCTCGAGCATGGTGGCCCGGTAGTTCGCGCCGTTGTTGTCGACTTGCCGTGCTGCCTCTGTCCCCAGTGCGCCGGTGCTGATCAGTCCAATCACCGTGTTGAGCGCGCGCTCCCCTTGGTTGGTCAGATCGCGCTTGAAGCCGTAGTTGCCGGCAGTGAACAGCGACGCGCTCATCGAATTCATCATGGCGACGGCGCCGATCAGCAGGATCACCAGGGCGATCAGTGCATAGATCAAGACGACGCCGCGTTGGCGGCGCGGTGGTCGCCGCAAGCTGCAGGTTGCTGATTTCATGGGGGGGGTGGGGGAGCAGGTGGGGGCGCAATAAGGGCGGCTCGCCAGGCGAGCATGACGTTGCGCAGCGGCACTGTGAATTCGACAACACGCAGTCGCATCTGCAGTTCGCTGGCGCTAAGCGTCCGTTCCACTTGCAGCGCAGCTGGCAGGCTGGAAAACATGGTGAGTGTGGCTGGCGACACCGTGTTTTTTTCGATCGTGTCGCCACGAACGATGGCAGATACGCGTACCGACATGATGGTCCTGGGGTCGGTAGTGCCGTCGGTCAGCGCGGCCTCAGTAAAGGCCCCTGAGCCGGGCGCCACCCAGGTATCGACGGTGCCGTTGCTGTCGGTATCAACGCCGTAGCGCACTCGCAGGTCGAGCACACCGTTAGCCAACGGTTGCACATTGCGATTGCCGTTCAAATTCAAAAGGTCATAGCTGACGAGGTTGCTGTTGGTATCGATGCCGAACAGCTGCAGCATCGGCCGGTTGCCCGTCACATTGCCCAATGACAAGACGGTGGGTGTCTCGTTAACTGTGAAGCTCGTGAGGGCTAGGCCGTCAATCGTCGGCGCCGAATAGGTGCCGGCGAAGTCGAGTTGCTGACTGGCGCCTCCTACGAGGGTCGAGTTGACCTGCTGGACCATGCAGCCAAGCGTGGCGTCCGATACCAGAATCAGGTCGTCAGCACGCAGGCCGACGGTGTTCTGCACGCGGATCGATGATGTCGTTGCGGACGCCAGCTGCCCAGATATGGAAGACTCGCTAGCGCCGGAGGCACCGGTCGAGATGGCCAATATGTCTGATCCGCCAGAACCAATGCCGGGGTACACCAAGACAGGCAGGAGGCGACGTTGCGTCGGCACTGCCGTGAACGGCGCAGGAAACGCCACCATGGCTGGTAGCAACTGGGTGTTGTTCAGCGAGGCGCGCAGCAGGCAGCCAATCGCCGTGGGCGTTTGCATGAAGCCCGAACCAGCGCTGCGCAGATCGCGGTCAAGTTCGTAGGACAGAAAGGCGGACCCGAGTGACAGATCGTTGCGTCCGCCAAGCGCCTGTTTACCGGTCTCGAAGTTCACCATCACCTTGGTGAGGGCCAATGTCAGCGACAGCGCAATGACGACCGCCACCAGCAATTCCACCAGCGTGAAGCCACGAGGAAGGTCGGCGTGGGTTTGCGATGAGCGCATCATGGACCGATCTCCACGTCCGTGATGTAGCGGTTGGTGCTGCCAACAGGCAGGTTGGCAGGCCGCCAAGTAATCTGGATGCGCGCCCGGTTGGCCGTGAGCATGGTGACAGTGCCGACGCCGTTGGGAAGGCCGCTGGCTGCTGGGTCGGCCACGCGAGCGGCCCAATCCGCAGCCACGCCGGCACTGACCGTAGCAGTGTTGGCGCCCCACATCTCGGCAGCAAGATCGCTGGCCAGAATCGCCGCGCGTTGGCTGTCCTCTGCGCTGACCGAATATTGGACGGCCTTGGCCTGCAGCGACACCAACCCCAGCAGACCGAAGGTAATTAGCAAGGTGGCGGCAAGCACTTCGATCAGGGCGATGCCCTTCTGGCGCTGCATATGTGGTTGCATCTTGTGTACCTCAATCAGCATCCGTCAGGCGCAGTAGCGGAGTAGCTGCGGGCCGGGTCGCAAAGCCGCACACTGCCACCCAAGGTGACTTGCACCTGCAGCGGATGGTCGACCTTCACGTCAACGTTGGGGTTGGTGATCCGGAAGAGGTTGATGCCCGCAGCAGCGAGCGTGCAAGCAGCACCTCCGACGCCCGGCGCCGCGACAGCTGCCTGGCGGCCGTTGGCGTTGAAGCAAATGGCGGTTGGGCCACTCAGCTGAACACCGGCGGCCACGTCGCTGAGGACGCCGCACTTGACTGCCTCGGAAGGCTCGTCGGCAGTCAGCGGAATGGTCCGGATCGCCCAGAACGCTCCTGAGTCCGCAGCTGATGTCGTACCGGTGCAGGTTTTCTGATCGGTCAGGAAAAAAACCATCGGGCGGTAGCGCCGAACGGCTTCGGCCTGGGCCAGCCGCACTCCGGTCTGTAGGCTCTCGGCCACCGAACGCACCTTGGCGTTGCGCACCCAACCAGTGAATGCGGGCATCGCCAGAGAGAGCAGGATGGTCAGCAGCGTGACTGCCACCATCAGCTCGATCAGCGAGAAACCGCGCGATCGGATCAACATGCCTGGCCTTTTTTCATGATCCAGTCTGTTGCACAGGTGCCGTACGCGCTAGGCGCTGCAGTCGTGGCCTTGATTTCCCGTTCATTGATCGTGAACCTGAAGTCGGCCACAGAGCCTGAGCCTTGCGCTTGCAAGGTGAAGGCCGTGGCTGAGGGGGTTGCGGCGCAACTCACGACGAATTTGTTGAAGGTGCGGGAGGTCGCTGGCGTGGTGGCGCATGGGGTCACGAAGCTGCCTGTGCTGGCATAGGTTCGGTTGTCCTGGTAATAGCGCTCCATCTGCGCCCGCATGGACGAGAGGCCCGTGCTCGCATCGGCGAGGCTGCCGCGGATGATGTAGTCGTTGTAGGCCGGCAAGGCCACGGCCGACAAGATTCCAATGATGGCAACCGTGATCATCACTTCGATCAAGGTGAATCCGTGCGCTCGCGGGCAGATGGTGCTGGCGATGGGGTGCGAATAAGTGTTGATGGCAGGTTCTCCGTCGGTGAAGCAATTGTCAGCAATGATGTTTGGCGCTGCTTGCCGTTTGTCGGCAAGCACCGTTCGTTGGTCGTGCGCAGGGGATCAGTTGTGACTTCTCGCACGCTTCGTGCAAGGAAACGGCTCAGCGGGAGCGACCTTGGTTGCGGCCGACGCCTACACGTAGTTTCCCCTATGATGCGCAGTCGTCAATCTGTGCCGCAAGGCCGCTAAGCCCCGCCTCATGGCCCCTCCATCCAGCCTATCGGCAGATTCCTTAGCTCCTTTAATCGAACTGCGGGACGTGAGCGTCGGTTACGGCGACCGGTTGGTTCTGGAAAATGTCAATCTGACCGTGCCGCGTGGCAAGGTGTTGGCACTGATCGGCACCTCGGGCGGCGGCAAAACCACGGTGCTGCGCTTGCTGGGCCGGCAACTCCGCCCGGTGAGTGGTCAGGTGCTGTTTGACGGTCAGGACCTCGCGCCGCTCAATCTCGACCAGCTTTACGCCGTGCGTCGTCGCATGGGTCTGCTGTTTCAGTTCGGCGCGCTGTTCACCGATTTGTCCGTGTTCGAAAATGTTGCCTTCCCCTTGCGTGAACACACCCAGTTGCCTGAAGTCATGATCCGCGATCTGGTGCTGATGAAGCTCAACGCCGTCGGTCTGCGCGGCTCGGCCGATCTGATGCCCTCCGAGGTGTCGGGCGGCATGGCGCGGCGGGTGGCGCTGGCGCGGGCGATTGCCCTCGACCCTGATTTGGTGCTGTACGACGAGCCCTTTGCCGGTCTGGATCCGATCTCGCTGGGCGTGGCCGCGCGCTTGATCCGCGATCTGAATGATGCGCTGGGCCTGACCAGCATCGTCGTCTCCCACGATCTGCACGAGACCTTCAAGATCGCTGACCAGGTGGCCATGGTTGCAAATGGTCGCATCGTCGCCCAGGGCACGCCGGCCGAGTTGCGCGCCAGCACCGACCCGTTGGTGATGCAATTTGTTGGGGCACATGCCGACGGCCCGGTTCACTTTCACCAGCCTGCCGTGCCGGTGGCCCAAGATTTTGGACTTGCCACCGCCGAAAGGGCCGCCGCATGATGCTCGTCGCCCAATTGGGGCAGGCCGTGCGCCTCGGTTTGATCGACATCGGCGCGGCCGCACGGTTGTTCATCAGCCTCATCGGCCGCTTGCCGCGCAGTCTGGTGCGCTTTGGCCTGGTTCGCGATCAGGTGTTTTATCTGGGCAACCGATCGCTGTTGATCATCGGCGTGTCGGGGCTGTTCGTTGGTTTCGTGCTGTGCTTGCAGGGCTACTACACCTTGCAACGTTATGGCTCGGCCGAGGCGGTGGGCTTGCTGGTGGCCTTGAGTTTGGTGCGTGAATTGGGGCCTGTCGTCACCGCCCTGCTGTTCGCCGGGCGGGCTGGCACTTCACTGACGGCCGAGATTGGCTTGATGAAGGCGGGCGAGCAACTGACTGCCATGGAAATGATGGCGGTCGATCCGCTGACCCGCGTGTTGGCCCCGCGTTTTTGGGGCGGTCTGATTGCCATGCCGCTGCTGGCTGCGGTGTTTTCAGCGGTGGGCATCATCGGCGGCTGGTTGGTGGCGGTGCCGCTGATCGGTATCGACGCTGGGGCATTTTGGTCGCAGATGCAAGGCGGCGTTGACGTCTGGGCCGACGTCGGCAACGGCGTGATCAAGAGTTTTGTTTTTGGTATCACCGTGACCTTTGTGGCCTTGTTGCAGGGTTACACCTGCAAGCCCACGCCCGAAGGCGTGTCCTTGGCCACAACGCGCACGGTGGTGGTGTCTTCCTTGGCGGTGCTGGCATTGGATTTCATGCTCACCGCCCTGATGTTTTCGATTTGATAGCGTAGGGAGAAGAGGATGCAAGCCTCTCGATTTGATGCGTGGGTAGGGCTGTTCGTGCTGATTGGCAGCGCAGCGCTGCTGTTTTTGGCTCTCAAGGCCGGCAATCTGCTGAGCTTGAACTTCGATGAAACCTACCAGGTAACGGCCAAGTTCGACAACATCGGCGGGCTCAAGGCACGCGCGGCCGTCAAGAGCGCGGGCGTGGTGATTGGCCGGGTCGAGTCGATCAATTTTGACGACAAGAGCTTTCAGGCCAAGGTGATTTTGAACCTGTACAAGGCCACGGCTTTCCCGAAAGACAGTTCAGCCAAGATCTTGACCGCCGGCCTGCTCGGCGAGCAATACATCGGCCTCGAGGCCGGCGCTGAAGCGACAAACCTGGTGGCAGGTGACGTGATCAGCCGCACCCAGTCCGCCATCGTGCTGGAAAACTTGATCGGCCAGTTTCTTTTCAACAAGGCGGCTGACACCAGCGCGCCTGCAGCCGCAGAGGCGAAACCATGAATTCAAATATCCAACGTGCGCTGGTGCTGCTCGGCCTTGCCTTGCTGCTCAGCGGCTGTGCTGTCCTTCGTGGCCCCGGTGCGGGCCAGAAGCTTGACCCCTGGGAGTCGTGGAACCGCAAGGTCTTCAGCTTCAACGAATCGCTCGATAAAAACTTGCTGAAGCCGGTCGCGACCGCCTACAGCGAAGTCGTGCCTGCCCCGGTTCGGCGCAGCTTTGACAACTTTTTTGGCAATATTGGCGATGCTTGGTCAGCTGTCAATCTGGTGCTTCAGGGTCGCTTCAAGCCAGCCATCCAGCAAACGATGCGCTTTGCCGTGAACTCCACCTTTGGCTTGCTCGGCGTCCTTGACGTGTCGACCGAGGTGGGTCTGGAGCGCAATAGCGAAGACCTCGGCATGACCTTTGGTCGCTGGGGATTTGGCGCAGGGGCTTATATCGTGTGGCCATTGTTTGGGCCTTCTTCGGTGCGTGACACCATTGCCCTGCCGTGGAATCGTTTGGCCTCGCCGGCCTTGGTGTTCCACAACGGCCAGAGCAAGGTCGCGATCACCGCGCTGCAAACGATCAACACCCGCGCGAACTTTTTGCGCGCCGGTGAATTGCTGGACGACATCGCGCTGGACAAGTACACCTTCTTCCGTGACGCCTACCTGCAGCGCCGCGGCAGCATCGAAAGAGACGACGACTTTGAGGTGCTCGTTCCAGCATCCGCTGCCTCCGCCTCCGCCTCCGCTGCGCCAGCTGCATCGGCTGCGTCAGCCCCGTGAACCAAACCGCAGGCTGGCGCGTTGTACTCGCGTCACCCGTGTGACTCAAAGGAAATCATGATTGCCACGAAACGTGTTTTATTGAACGGCCTGATGGCCCTCACGCTGGGCTTGGGCACAGTGACTTCGGTGCTGGCCGCTGACACCAGTGCGCCCGATTTGCTGATTCGCCAGTTGTCGCTGGAAACGCTGGAAGCGGTCAAGGCCGACAAGGCCATCCAAGCCGGCGACATGCAAAAAATCATCGCGCTGGTCGATGCCAAGGTGATGCCTAACGTCAACTTTCAGCGCATGACCTCTTCGGCGGTAGGCCGCTTCTGGCGCCAAGCCACCCCGGAGCAGCAAAAGCGGCTGCAAGACGAATTCAAAACCCTGCTCGTGCGTACCTATGCCGGTGCGCTGCGCGAGGTGAAGGACCAGTCGATTGCGCTGAAGCCGCTGCGTGCGTCGCCGGAGGACAACGAGGTGGTCGTGAGGACCGAGATTCGCGGCAAGGGCGAGCCCATCCAATTGGACTATCGGCTTGAGAAGACCGGCGCAGTCTGGAAGATTTACGACATCAATGTGCTGGGCATTTGGCTGGCCGACCAGTACCGCAACAGCTTCGCGCAAGAGATCGGCGCCAACGGAATTGACGGCCTGATCAAATCCTTGAAAGACAAAAACGCAAAGGCCTCCAACACGGCGGCCGTTGCCAGCAAGGGCTGAGCGATGTCGGCATCGATGTTGACGCTGCCTTCGCGCGTGCGCTTGGATGATGCCAGCTCGGTTTGGGCCGGGCTGTCGTCCAGCCTGCGGGCCGAGGCTGCGCAGGTGCGCACAGCGGCGGGGAGCGAGGTTCAAATCAACGCCGCTGAGCTGAAGCAGTTTGATTCCGCTGTGCTGAGCGTGCTGCTGAGCGCGGCTCGACTGTGCGCCAGCGAAGGCGTGACGCTGCAAGTCAAACAGGTGCCGCCCAAGTTGCAGGAACTGGCCCGCGTCTACGGCGTGAGTGAGTTGCTGTGGCCGGGCCTGCTGGTTTGATTTGCGGGGCTGACCGCCTGAGCACAGCGACGTGCAGCTCTGCTGCCAACTGACCCGGCGGCTACACCGCGTAGCGTTTGCTGCGCAGGTTCTTCTTGATCTCCTGCAGCATCGGCCGCAGGTTCTGGCCCAGCCGCAGCGCCACGCCGGTGGTCAAAATATCGACGGCGATCAGGTGCAACAAGCGTGACACCATCGGGCTGTAGCGGTCGTAATCTTCTGGGTGATCGACCGCCAGCAAGATCTGCCCTGGGCTTTGGCCGAGTGCTGCCAGCGGTGAGGCGCTGGCGGTGATGATGATGGTGGTTGCGCCTTTTTTGCGAGCAATCTCGGCGGCGTCCAGCAGATCACGGCTGCGGCCCGAGTTGCTGATGATGACGGCGCAATCGCCGGCACTCAGCATGGTGGCGCTCATCAACTGCACATGGCCGTCGCTGCACGCTGCCGTGTTGACGCCGAGCCGGAAAAACTTGTGCTGCGCGTCTTGCGCCACGATGCCTGAATTGCCCACCCCGTAGAACTCGATGCGCCGTCCGTTGCGGGCCGATTCGGTCAAGGCCACGATGGCGCGTTCGAACGCATGGCCGGCCGCAGCATTGCGGTAGTGCAGCAAGGCGGCAACGGCGTTGTCCACCACTTTGACGATCAGATCACCCGGCTTGTCGTCTTCTTCCACCGCCCGGTGCACAAAGGGAACGCCTTCGTTGACGCTGCTGGCCAACTTGAGCTTGAAGTCGGTCAGGCCGTCATAGCCCACGCTGCGGCAAAAGCGCACCACCGTCGGCTTGCTGACATGCGAGCGGTCGGCCAGTTCGCTGACCGGCAAGGTGGCGAAGGCGCGGGCATCCAGCAGCAGCAGCTTGGCCACCCGCTGCTCGGCCGGTGGCAGCGCCGGCAATGCCGCCTTGACCCGCTCAAGAATGCTCACTGCTCCTCGATCCACTCAAAGCCATCGCGCGCGACCAAAGCGCTCGCCGCTGCCGGGCCCCAGCCGCCCGAGTTGTACGGGCGCGGGCCGGTGCTGTCGGCCTTCCAGGCGTCCAAGATGGGCTCGACCCATTTCCAGGCCTGCTCCTGCTCGTCGCTGCGCACGAACAGGTTCAGCCGCCCTGCAATGGCGTCGAGCAACAGGCGCTCGTAGGCGCCGACTCGATTGGTTTCAAAGGCCTTTGCAAAATCCAGGTCCAGCGAGACAGGGGCCAGTGCTTCGGTGTTGACACCACCCTTGGCCGCCAGCAATTGCAACTCCAACCCGTCATCGGGTTGCAGCTTGATGATCAGTCGGTTGGGCTGGTTGGTGCCCGGGAATATTGGATGCGGCACCTGGCGGAAGTTGATGACGATTTGCGCGTCGCGCCCGGACAGTCGTTTGCCGGTGCGCAGGTAGAACGGCACGCCGGCCCAGCGCCAGTTTTGCACCTCGGTGCGCAGCGCGACGAAGGTTTCACACTGGCTGCCAGCGGGCACCTTGGCCTCGTCCAGATAGCCGATGACGGGCGCACCATCCACATGACCGGCCCGGTACTGGCCACGCACCACGTCTCGCGCCACGCTCTCGGCGGTGAAGGGTTTGAGCGAACGCAAAACCTTCAATTTCTCGTCGCGGATGGCGTCGGCGTCATTGGTGGACGGCGGCTCCATTGCGATCATGGTCAGCAGCTGCAGCGCATGGTTTTGGATCATGTCGCGCAGCGCGCCGGTCTCGTCGTAGAACGCACCGCGTGTGCCCACACCCAAGCCTTCGGCCAGGGTGATCTGGATGTTGGCAATGCTCTCGCGCCGCCACAGCGGCTCGAACAGCGCATTGCCAAAGCGGAGGGCCATCAGGTTTTGAACCGAAGGCTTGCCCAGGTAGTGGTCGATGCGGAAGGCTTGCGTTTCCTTGAAGACCGAGCGCACGACGGCATTGATCTCCTGGGCGCTGGCCAAGTCGTGGCCCAGTGGCTTTTCAAGCACGACACGCACCTTGTCGTGGTTCAGACCCACGGCGCCCAGTTGCGTGCAGATCTGCGTGAACAGATGCGGGCTGGTGGCCAGATACAGCACCGCCGTGTCGGCGTTGCGCTCGTCCAACCATTCCTTCAGGCGCTGGTAATGCTCGGGCTGCGACAGATCCATGCGCCGGTAGTGCAGCAGGGCGGCAAATTTCTCGAACTCTTCGTCGGTCGGGCGCTTGGAGCCATCGACGTCCTGGAAGCGCTCCTTCAGCCACGCACGGTAGCGTTCGTCGGGCATCTCGTCGCGCGCCACCGACAGGATGCGCCCGCCTTCGGGCAGCTTGCCGTGGCGGAAGGCTTGGAACAACGCAGGCATCAATTTGCGCCACGTGAGATCACCCGTGCCGCCAAAGAAAACGAGATCGAAAGACATACGCAAACCTTCAAGCAATGCTGCGGAACGGGCCGCAGTCGATGTAACTAAGTTTCTATTTTTATGATGCCGGAGTTTCTTGTTTCGGTCAATCCGGGAGCTCGCCTAACGTTCTTTCATGGGTGAAAGAATTTTCTTCGCACTGTAACCGCTGGCGTGTTTTGCGAAGCGGTTCTAATACGGAGGTCTATCGATACCGGACTTCCACGCCGCCATGAATCAGCTCGATCAACTCAAATCATTCACCACCGTGGTCGCCGACACCGGCAACTTTTTGCAGCTCGCGCAGTTTGCGCCGCGCGACGCCACGACCAACCCGTCCTTGATCCTCAAGGCGGTGCAGTCGCCCGATTACGCGCCGCTGTTGCAGCGTGTGGTGGCCGAGCACCGCGCGAAGCCGCTGGACCAGATCGTCGATCAGGTGTTGGTGCGCTTCGGGCTGGAGATCTTGAAGGTCGTGCCGGGCAGGGTGTCCACCGAGGTTGATGCGCGCCTGAGCTTCGATACCGCAGCCAACATCGCCCGTGCCCACCGGCTGATCGGGCTGTACGAGGCCGCCGGCATCGGCCGTGAGCGCGTGCTGATCAAGATCGCATCCACCTGGGAGGGCATCCAGGCCGCAGCCGCCCTGGAGCGCGAAGGCATCCACTGCAACCTGACCCTGCTGTTCTCGTTCTGCCAGGCCGTGGCCTGTGGCGCGGCGGGCATCCAGCTGATTTCACCCTTTGTCGGTCGCATTTACGACTGGTACAAAAAGTCGGCCGGTGCGGGCTGGGACGAGGTGCGACAAGCCGGTGCCAACGACCCCGGTGTGAAGTCGGTGGCGCAGATCTATGCCTATTACAAAAAGCACGGCATCGCCACCGAGGTGATGGGTGCGAGCTTCCGCAATGTCGGCCAGATCCAGGCGCTGGCGGGTTGCGATCTGCTGACCATCAGCCCCGATCTGCTGGCGCAATTGCAGGCTTCCGAGGCCCCGCTGGCCCGCGCCCTGTCGGCCAATGTCAGCGCTGATATTGCGGCGGTCTCGTTCGACGAAGCCGGCTTCCGCTTTGCCCTGAATCAGGATGCGATGGCCACCGAAAAGCTGGCCGAGGGCATCCGCGCTTTTGCCGTTGATTCGGGCAAATTGGACGAGCTGATCAGCGGGATCTTGTGATGAAAAACCTGCGCTGCGACCAGAGCACAGCCTGGACCGCGCTGCGAGCGCATTTCGACGGCAACGCCTGCGCGTTTGACCTGCGGGACGCCTTTGCGGCCGACCCGCAGCGCTTCGCCACTTGGACTCGGCAAGCGCCCGAGGTATTTGCCGATCTGTCGAAGAACCGCATCGACAAGCAGACGTTTGAGTTGCTGCTGCAACTGGCTCGGGACTGTGGCCTCGAAGCGCAGCGCGATGCAATGTTGGCAGGCGAGCCTATCAATCTGACCGAGGGCCGCGCGGTGCTGCACACGGCCTTGCGTGCGCCTGCCGGACTGTTCAGCGATGAGATCCAGGCCTCGCTGGCCACGATGCTGGCCTTTGCAGAGCAGGTGCGCGCCTCGGGGGCCTTTACCGACGTCGTTCACATCGGCATTGGCGGCAGCGATCTCGGCCCGGCCATGGTCGTCGGCGCGCTGCAGTCCTTCGCCCATCCGGGGCTGAAGCTGCATTTCGTCTCGAACGTGGACGGCCATGATCTGGCCCCGGTGCTGCGCGAGCTGAACCCTGCGACGACCTTGTTCGTCATCGCCTCCAAAACCTTCACCACGCAGGAAACGCTGGCCAACGCGCAGGCTGCCAAGGCCTGGTTCCAGGCTGCTGGTGGCACCGATATCGCGCGCCATTTCGTTGCCACCAGCAGCAATACGGCGGCGGCCGGGGCGTTTGGCATCACCACCACCTTCGGCTTTTGGGACTGGGTGGGCGGCCGCTATTCGCTCTGGTCGGTGATTGGTCTGCCGATTGCGATTGCCATCGGGGCCGACCACTTCCGCGCGCTGCTGGCCGGCGCCCACGCGATGGACCAGCATTTTGCCCATGCGCCGCTGGCCGACAACCTGCCGGTTGTGCTGGGTCTGCTGGACGTCTGGTATCGGAACTTCCACGGCTTCACCAGCCGCAGCGTCGCGCCCTATCACCAGGGCCTGCGCCGCTTGCCGGCCTACTTGCAGCAGTTGGAGATGGAGAGCAATGGCAAGGGCGTCGATCTGGCTGGCATGAGCCTGCCCTATGCCACCAGCCCGGTGGTCTGGGGCGAGGCCGGCACGAACGGTCAGCATGCCTATTTTCAGATGCTGCACCAGGGCACGGACGTGATCCCGGTCGAGTTCATCGCCGTCAAGACGCCGAACTTTGGGGCCCATGTTGATGGTGATTTGGCCGCGCTGCTGGCCGATCAACACATCAAGCTGCTGGCCAATTGCTTGGCGCAGTCGCAAGCCTTGATGCAGGGCAAACGCACGGCCGAAGCCATGGCTGAAAAAGCGCCCACGGCGTCCGCCTCGCTGTCACCCGAGACCTTGGCTAAACATCGCAGCTTCCCTGGCAACCGGCCCAGCACAACCTTGGTCTTGGACGCGCTGACACCGCGCTCGCTCGGCGCGCTGATTGCGATGTACGAGCAGCGCGTTTTCGTCAGCGGCGCGCTGTGGGGCATCAACAGCTTTGACCAATGGGGCGTGGAGCTCGGCAAGGCGCTGTGCAGCAGCCTGCTGCCGCGTTTGAGCAGTGGCGACACGGCAGGGCTGGATGGCTCGACGGCTGGGCTTTTAAGGCATTTGACGGCATGACCAAGACGCACATTGTTTTTGATTTTGGCCGCGTGCTGTTCCGCTGGCGGCCTGATCAGTTGCTGGCTGAACAGTGGCCGCATCGGGTGCCAAGCGCCGAGCTTGCTGCGCCCTTCGTGGCCGAATTTTTTCAGGCCTACAGCGGCGACTGGGGCGCGTTTGACCAGGGTTTGATCGGACAGGGCGAGCTGGTGGCCCGCATCAGCGCACGCACCGGATGGCCGCTGGCCGAAGTGGCGCAAGTGGCGGCCGCTGCGCCGTTTGAATTGCAGCCCTTGCCCGACACCGTAGCGCTCATTGAGGAGCTGAAATCCGCCGGCCACCGGCTGTTTTACCTGTCGAACATGCCAGGGCCACTGGCCGAACATTTGGAACTCACCTACCCAATCAACGAGTGGTTCGAAGCCGGCGTTTTCTCGTCGCGGGTGCAGCAGATCAAGCCGAATGCCGACATCTTTCACACCGCATTGGCGCACTTCGGCGTAGCGGCGCAGGACTGCATTTTTCTGGACGATCACCCGGCCAATGTGGCAGCCGCCCAGTCGCTGGGCTGGCAGGCGCTGCTGTTCACGACCGCCGCTGCAGCACGGCCGCAACTGGCCGAGTTGATCGGAAATTAGTGAGGTAGCGCGTCGTCCTCGACCGGTGGATTCGCGGGCAGACTGAAGCTCTCGCTGGCCCAGGCGCCCAGGTCGATCTGGCGGCAGCGCTCGCTGCAAAAAGGCCGCCACAGATTGCTCGGCGCAAAGATGCTGTCGCCGCCACAGGTGGGGCATTTGACGATTTTTGGCGTCGTGTTGGCGTTGCTGCTGCTCATGCGCAAAGCGTCAGTTCAAAACTGGCGTTTTCTTGGGTGGATTTGAGCCGACCTTCTTCGTCCTGCCGCATCAGGCGGATCAGGATCTTCAGCCGGTGGCCGGTGATTTCGGGGATCAGTCCGAGGCTTGGGTCAATGCGCAGCCGCAAGAGCTGGTAGACCTTGCCCTGGCCCAGGCTTTGCTGGTATTGCCCGGCTTCGGCCGCCACCTTGTGCGGCGCGCCCGAATCGCGCAACAGGCCCAACAGCACCTGCAGCGCCTCGGCCAAGGGCATCAGCGACTGGGTCCACTGCATCAGGTCGTTGCGGCGGCGCACCGGCAAAAACTGCTGCCAGGTGTAGTAGGCCGGCAGGTCGAATTCACAGGTGCCGCCAGGGATGCTGATGCGGCTGCGGATGCTCATCAGCCATTCATTGCTGGTCAGCGCATGACCGGCCTTTCCTGCCAGCTGGTTCAGACCGTTGAAGCCGTGATCGATGCGGGCGATCACGTCGGCCAGCGCGGTTTCATCGACGCCGGGCATGCCACGGTAGCCGTTCAACTGCGTCTTGTGCCGCTCGAGCTCCTTCAGCAGATCCGATTTCAGATCGGCGCGCGAGCCGACATCCATGATCTCGAAGATCGTCACCAGGGCGAAGTGGTGGTCGAGCGGCGATTCGCGCGACATCAGCTGACCGAGGCGGTCAAACAGATGCTCCAGGCGCAGCATCGTGCGGATGCTTTCGTTGAACGGGTACTCGTACAGGACCAAGGTGGTCATTCCCAAATCTTCAGTGGCGTGGATTGTTTCACAGCAAAGCGCGCCATCTTGCCGCCAGCGCCTGTACTTGCGAGCGTAAATCGGCTAAGGCGAGGCCATCGTCGTTGTGAATGACGGCATCGGCGCAGGCGCGGCGGGCGCGGCGTGTGGCTTGTTGCGCGATAACCGCCTGCGCAGCCTCCATCGTCCAGCCGCGTGCCAGCACCCGTTCGAGCTGCGTCGCCTCCCGGCAATCGACCACCAACACCCGATCTACCCGCGCTCGCCAGCGGCCCGATTCCACCAGCAAGGGCACGTCGAAGACGATCAAGTCGCTGTCAGCCGCCGCCGCCTCGGCGGCGGTTTGCGCGCCGATCAGTGGGTGCAGGATCGCCTCCAGCCTGCGCTTGGCGGTGGCGTCGGTAAAGGCCAGTGCGCGCATCTGCGCCCGGTCCAGCGCACCGTCGCTGCCCAACATCACCTCGCCGAATTCGGCCACGATCAGCGGCAGGGCTGCGCCCCCGGTGGCCGTCAGGCGACGCGAGATGGCGTCGCTGTCGATTACCGCAGCACCGGCTTCGGTGAAAAAACCGGCGACGGTGCTTTTGCCACTGCCGATGCCGCCGGTGAGGCCGATTCGGATCACCGCATCAAACCCAGCCGAGCCATCCCAGCACCCGCTGTTGGCCCGCAAAGAGCACGACCACCCCGCCACCCGCCAAGAATGGCCCGAAGGGCACGTAGCGGCCTTCTCGCAGGCTGGAACGCAGCTTCATGCCAATGCCGATCACCGCGCCGATCACGGATGCACCAAGCACGATGGGCAAAATCATTTGCCAGCCCAGCCAGGCACCCAGGGCCGCCAGCAGCTTGAAGTCGCCATAACCCATGCCTTCCTTGCCGGTGGCGAGCTTGAACGCCCAATAGACCGACCAGAGCGACAAATAGCCCAGGATCGCGCCGACCACCGAGTGCAGCAGCGAGACGGGAATAAGGCCATGCGCGGCGAGAAAAAGGCCCGCCCACAGCAGCGGCTGGTTGATCGAGTCGGGCAGCAGGGTGGTGTCCCAGTCGATGCCGGCCAACGCGATCAGCGCAGCCACAAAGCCACACCAAAGCAAGGTCGTCGGCTGCGCCCCGAAGCGCCAGGACAGGGCTGCAAAGGCGATGCCGGTGGCCAATTCGATCAGCGGGTAGCGAACCGAGATTTTCGCCTTGCAGGCCGAGCAGCGGCCGCCCAATCGCAGCCAGCCGATCAGGGGCAGGTTCTCATGCCAGGCCAATTGATGGCCGCAAGAAGGGCAGCGCGACCGCGGCATCGCAATGCCCAATTTCGGCAACGCCGCCAGTCGCGCCGACAGGCCAGTGGCCGCCGCTGCCAGCTTGTCCGCTTCTGCCTTGGTCAGGCCGCTGACACGGCTCATTTCAGCAGATTCGCCGAGCTGGCCGGCCGCGTCAGCCAGCCACTGCCGCTCCAGAATCAGCGGCGTGCGGTGGATCACCACGTTCAAGAAACTGCCGATGCACAGGCCCAAAAAACCAAGCACCCACGGCGACAGCAGCACATCCAGCTCAGCGGTCCCCATCCCTCAAACCACCTGACCGAGCTTGAAGATCGGCAGGTACATCGATATGACGATGCCGCCGATGATCGTGCCCAGGATCACGATGATGAAGGGCTCCATCAGGCTGGACAGCGCCTTCACGGCCTCGTCCACCTCGTCCTCGTAGAACTCCGCCGACTTGGCCAGCATATGGTCGAGCGAGCCCGACTCCTCGCCGATGGCGGCCATCTGCAAGACCATCGTCGGGAAGATGCCGGTGGACTGCATCGAAGTGGTCAGTGAGGCGCCGGTGGACACATCGCGTTGAATCTTCTCGGTGGCTTCGGCAAACACGGCGTTGCCCGAGGCACCGCCGACCGAATCCAGCGCTTCCACCAGGGGCACACCGGCCGCGAACATGGTGGACAAAGTACGTGTCCAGCGCGCCACGGCGGACTTGTAAAGCAAGTCACCAAAGACGGGGATCTTCAACATCAGACGGTCCATCGTGTGCTGCATCTTGACCGAGCGCCGCCACGATTGCATGAAGAAGTAGACGCCGCCGAAGATGGCCGGAAACATCACCCACCACCACGCAACAAAGAATTTCGACATCGCAATCACCATCAAGGTGGGCGCGGGCAGGTCGGCCCCGAAGGACTTGAACACGTCTTCAAACGCGGGCACCACAAAGATCATGATCACGGCG
>JBBQKT010000022.1:0-19908 GCA_038327205.1 Burkholderiales bacterium
ACGAAATCGCCCAGTTCCAGATCGCACTGCTGGGCCAGCATCTGAGTCAGCAAGGCGTAGCTGGCGATGTTGAACGGCACACCCAAAAAGATATCGGCGCTGCGCTGGTAGAGCTGGCAGCTCAACTTTCCATCGGCAACATAGAACTGGAAAAACGCATGACAGGGCATCAAGGCCATCGACGACAGCTCGGCCACGTTCCAGGCGCTGACGATGATGCGGCGCGAATCGGGGTTGGTCTTGAGCTGCTGGACCACCTCGGCGATCTGGTCGATGTGGCCGCCGCCGGGTGTGGGCCAAGAGCGCCATTGCACGCCGTAGACGGGACCGAGGTCGCCATCTGGCCGCGCCCATTCGTCCCAAATCGTGCAGCCACGCTCTTGCAGCCATTTCACGTTCGAGTCGCCACGCAAGAACCACAGCAGTTCAAGAATGATCGATTTCAGGTGCACCTTCTTGGTCGTCACCAGCGGGAAACCCTGGCTCAGGTCAAAGCGCATTTGGTGGCCAAAGACCGAGCGGGTGCCAGTGCCGGTGCGGTCGCCCTTGGCGACGCCATGCTCGAAAACATGGCGCATGAAATCTTCGAATTGGGAGGGGGCTGCGGTGCTCATGCCCCATTCTACAAAGCGTCAGAGCACCAGATAACGGCCCGGCTTGTGATTGACGGCGATGAACAGATTCATCACCACCGCCGCCAGCACCGAATAGGCGACGCGCGTTGGCTCCACCACGGTCAGCGCCAGCAGCACGATGCCGCAGTCGATGCCCATCTGCACCTTTCCGGCCCGCCAGCCGCGGCTCTGTTGCAGGTACAGCGAGATGATAGTCACGCCGCCCAGGCTGGCGCGGTGGCGGGCCAGAAACAGGCAGCCCGAGCCCAGCAGCAGGCCGCCCAGCACGGCGGCATAGCCGGGATGCAGGCGTTCGATGGCGAACAGGCGCGGTGACCACTCGGTCATCGCCGACAGCAGGGCGATGGCGATGAAGGTCTTGAAGGTGAACTCCCGGCCCATGCGTTTCCAGGCAAACCAGTAAAACGGGATGTTGATAGCGAAGAACAGTTTGCCCAGGCTGATGCCGGTGGCGTAATGCAGCACGAAGGCGATGCCGGCCGTGCCGCCGGTCAGCAGGCCGACTTGGGTGAACAGGATCAGGGCCAGCGAGACGAACAGCACGCCGGTGAAGATCGCCTGCGCGTCTTCAAACAGCGTGTGGGTCTGGATTTCTGCGGCGGCGGGGGCTGTGTTCATGCGCTCACCGAACGCACGAAACATGCCAATCAAGCATCGAACTGCAGCGCCGACAGCCGCGCGTAAAGCCCGCCCCGCGCCACCAGTTCGGCATGGGTGCCGATGTCGACGATGCGGCCATGTTCCATTACGACGATGCGGTCGGCCCGCTGGACGGTGGACAGGCGGTGGGCGATCACCAGGGTCGTGCGGTGCTGCATGGCGGCTTCCAGTGCGGCCTGCACCATCCGTTCGCTCTCGGCGTCAAGCGCGCTGGTCGCTTCGTCGAGCAACAGCAGCGGCGGGTTTTTCAGGATCGCGCGAGCGATGCTGATGCGCTGGCGCTGGCCGCCCGACAGGCGCACGCCGCGCTCGCCCAGGAAGGTGTCGTAGCCCTCGGGCAGGTCGCGGATGAACTCGTCGGCGAAGGCGGCCTTGGCGGCGGCTTTGACCTCGTCATCAGTGGCGTCTGGGCGACCGTAACGGATGTTCTCCAGCGCGCTGGTGGAGAACACCACGCTGTCCTGCGGCACCAGGCCGATGGCGGCGCGCAAGGTGTGCAGGCCCAGGGCGTTGGTGGCCACGCCGTTCATCTGAATGCGGCCTTGCTGCGCGTCGTAAAAGCGCAGCAGCAGCTGGAACACCGTGCTCTTGCCCGCGCCGCTGGGGCCGACCAGGGCCACGGTTTCGCCCGGTGCAATGTCGAGGTTGAAGTCGATCAAGGCGGGCTGCAACGGACGCGAGGGGTAATTGAACTGCAGGTTTGACAGCCCGAGCGCAATGCCGCCTTGCGAGGCGGGCAGGGCCAGCGGCGCGGTCGGCTCGGTCACCGGTGATTGGGTGGCCAGCAGCTCGACCAGGCGCTCGGTCGCCCCGGCGGCGCGCAGCACATCGCCGTACACCTCGGACAGCACGGCCACACTGCTGACCAGCAGGATCACATAGACGACGGTCTGGCTCAGATGGCCGGCGGAAATGGTGCCGGCGATCACCGCCTGCGTGCCCTGGAACAAGCCCCACAGCAGCGCGCCAAAGGTGGCAGTGATGATGAAGGCCACCAGGAACGAGCGCACGCGGGTGCGCTTGCGCGCCACGTCGAACGCGCTCTCGCTGGCGATGTTGAAGCGCCGGGCCTCGGCCATTTCCTGGGTGTAGCTCTGCACCACCGGCACGGCGTTCAGCACCTCGGCGGCGATGGCGCTGGTGTCGGCCACGCGGTCCTGGCTGGCGCGGCTGAGCTTCCTCACCCGGCGGCCGAAGTACAGCGCTGGCAGCACCACCAAAATCAAGATGCCCAGCACCTGCGTCATCACATAGGGGTTGGTGGCGATCAACATGGCCATCGCGCCAATGCCCATCACCGTGTTGCGCAGGCCCATCGACAGGCTGGAGCCGACGACGGTCTGCACGACCGTGGTGTCGGTGGTGATGCGGCTCAGCACCTCGCCTGTCTGTGTGGTCTCAAAAAACTCCGGGCTTTGCTTGAGCACATGGCCGTAGACGGCATTGCGCAGGTCGGCAGTGACCCGCTCGCCCAACCAAGTGACCGCATAAAAGCGCGCCGCTGAAAAAACGCCCAGGCCCGCGCCGACGGCAAACAGGGCCAGGAAATGACCTCGCAAGGCGACCAGCCGGCTGCCGTTGTCGGCGTTGACGAAACTTTCATCGATCAGTCCGCGCAGTGCCAGTGGGAAGGCCAGGGTGGCCATTGCAGCGAGCAACAAAAACACCACAGCCGCTGCGATGCGTGCACGGTAAGGACGCAGAAATGGCCACAAGCCGCTGAGCGAGCGCGGATGGGCGGTGGGCTTGGATTTTTCGGTCATGCCGCAGTTTAGGGTATTGATTGCCTTGACAATCATTGCCTAGGCAATTAAATTACCGCCCATGGTGACAAAGTTCTACAGCCCCGGTAATTACCAGCGCAGCGAGAGTCTGGGCTGGCTGCTGCGCCGGCTCAAGCAATCGATCGTGAGCGCCGCCGATGTTCACCTGACTGAGCATGGCCTTACGCACGCCCAGTGGGGCCCGATGCTGACCTTGCGCCTGTGCGGCACCAGCTCGGTCGCTTTTTTGGTGCGCGAACTGGATACCGATGCCGGTGCCATGACCCGCATGTTGGACCGGCTCGAAGTCAAGGGCCTGTGCCAGCGTGAGCGGTCGGCCGAAGACCGTCGTGTGGTGCTCGTCAGCCTGACCGACGAGGGCTTGCGCATCACCAACGAGGTGACCGCTGTCTTGTCGGATGTGTTCAATGCGCACCTGGACGGTTTTTCTGAAGACGAATGGCGGCTGCTGATCAAGCTGCTGCAACGAATGTTGGCCAATGGCGAGGCGCTGCATGCGGCCCGCGCCGGCCCCGAAAAGGGCGAGTAAAAAAATGAAAAACATCCAACACTATTTTTATCCAGTGACCTTGATGGCGGCCCTTGCGGCCGCCGCTCTCTTGATGGTGGGCTGCGCGCCAATTCCGGTCTTGCCCAAGGCGGCTACTGCCGTCTCGGCCGAACAAGCCGGCTTGCAGGCACGATCGAGCGAAGGCCGCAGCCTGGCACTGAATGCCGATTGGTGGAGCGCCTTCAACGACCCGCAACTTGACGCGCTGATCAGCCGTGCGCTGGCCGAGTCGCCCAGCCTTGCCGCGGCCCGTGCCCGCATCGCCCGCGCGGCGGCGGCCACCGACAACGCCGGCGCCGCCGAACGGCCGGTCATCGGTGCGGGGTTTGACGCCACCCGACAGCTTTTCACCGAGCGCGGCCTGGTGCCGCCGCCGATTGCCGGCAGCGTGCGCACCACCGCCACGCTGCAGCTGGGCATCAGCTACGACTGGGATTTTTTTGGCCGTCACCAAGCAGAACTGGCCGCCGCCCTCGGGACGCAACAAGCGGCCGAGGCCGAGGGCGCCGCCGCCCGGCTGATGCTGTCCAGCAGCGTGGCCCGCAGCTATCTGTCGCTGGCCCGAGTGCTGGGCCAGGCCGACTTGGTTAAACAGCAACTGGCAGCGCGTGAGCAGGCTTTGGCGCTGGTGAGCCAACGGGTGGCGGCGGGGCTCGACAGTGGCCAGGACCAGCGCACGGCCGAAACCCCGCTGCCCGATCTGAAACGCCAGGGCCTGGTGCTGGACGAGCAAGCCAGCCTGCTGCGCCATCAACTGGCCGCGCTCAGCGCCCAGCCTGCGGCGGCGCTGGCCAGCCTGGCCCCGGTGCTGCCCGCTGCGCTGACGCTGCAGTCTGATGCCAACCTCGGGCTCGATCTGCTGGGCCGCCGCCCCGATGTGGTGGCTGCCCGCTGGCGGGTGGAAGCCGCCACGCAACAGGTCAGCGCCGCCCGTGCGCAGTTTTATCCCAATGTGAGCTTGAGTGCCTTTGCGGGCTTCAGCGCCATCGGCCTTGATCAGCTGCTGAAAAGCGGCAGCCAGCAATATGGCTTCGGCCCGTCGCTGCGCCTGCCCCTGTTCGACACCGGCCGGCTGCGCGCGCAGCTGAAGGGTTCGGCCGCCGAAGCCGATGCCGCCGTGGCGGCCTACAACGCCGCCGTGTTTGATGCAGTGCGCGACGCCAGTGACCAAGCCACGACGCTCAACTCGCTGCAAAGCCAAACCCCACAGCAGCAAGCGCTGCTGGCCAATGCCGAGGCCAGCCTGAACCTGGCGCAAAGCCGCTTCGACGCCGGCCTGGGCAACCGCCTGGCCGTGCTGAATGCCAGCGCCGCCGTGCTGGCCCAGCGGCGCCAGTCGCTCGACCTGCGCGGCCTGACCCTGGACAGCCAGATCAGCCTGATGCGGGCCCTGGGCGGCGGCTGGTCCGACGCCCATTGACGTTCATGCGGCTGGTCCGACGCCCATTGATCATTTTCAGCGGCGGCTGGTCCGACGCCCATTGAGATTCATGCGGCTGGTCCGACGCCCGCTGAACACTTAAAAGACATCTTTCGATACCGACACCATGACGACACCCGACAACACCATCCCCACCAGCAAACGCAAACCCGCCCTGGCCATCATTGGCGGCGTGGTGGTGCTGGGCTTGATCAGCTATTTCGCCTACCAGTACTTGATCGGCCGCCATTTCGAGGCCACCGACAACGCTTACGTCAACGCCAATATCGTGCAGATCACGCCCCTGGTGGGCGGAACGGTGCGGGCGATCCATGCGGACGACACCGATTTCGTCAAGGCCGGCCAGCTGCTGGTGAGCCTCGACCCGGCCGATGCCAAGGTGGCGCTCGACCAGGCCAGCAGCCAGCTCGCCCAGACGGTGCGGGAGGTGCGCACGCTGTACGCCAACAACGGCACGTTTGAGTCACAGATCAAATTGCGCGAGGCCGACGTCACTCGTGCCCAAAGCGAGCTGTCGCGGCTCAGCCTCGATGCTTCGCGCCGCATGCCCTTGGTGGCCAGTGGCGCGGTCGGCAAAGAGGAGTACGAGCACGCGGCAGCCCAGGTTGTCAGCGCCAAGAGCAGTCTGGTGGCCGCGCAATCGGCCGTGCAGGCCGCGCGCGATCAACTCGTCGCCAACCAGGTGTTGACCGACGGCACCGACCCCGCACAACACCCCAATGTGCTGCGCGCGGCGTCCCGCGTGCATGAGGCCTTTCTGGGCCTGCGCCGGGCCGAACTGGCGTCGCCGGTGGATGGCTGGGTGGCCCGCCGCAGCGTGCAACTGGGCCAGCGCGTGGCGGCCGGCGCGCCGCTGATGGCCGTGGTGGGTCTGCAGCAGGTGTGGGTCGATGCCAACTTCAAGGAAGGCCAATTGGCCAAGCTGCACATTGGTCAGCCGGTCAAGCTACTTGCCGATGTGTATGGCGACAAGGTCGAGTTCAACGGCAAGATCGTCGGCATGTCGGCCGGCACCGGCGCAGCCTTTGCGCTGCTGCCCGCGCAAAACGCCACCGGCAATTGGATCAAGGTGGTGCAACGGGTGCCGGTGCGAATTTCGCTCGACCCCGCTGAAGTTGCGAAGCATCCGCTGCGCGTCGGTTTGTCGATGGAAGTGCGCGTCGATGTGCAAGACCAGAGCGGCAAAAATCTGGTGGACACCCAGCGCAGCGCCCCTGCCGCGCAGACCGCCGTGTTTGACGTGACCGACCAGGCTGCCGACGCCGAGGTGGCCCGCATCATCAAGGCCAATCTGGGCCGCGGCAGCGTCACAAAAAAACCGCGCGGTTAACTTGATATGAGTGAGACCACTCCTCAAGCTGCCGCGCCCACGGCAGCGCTGGCACCACCGCCACCGCCGCTGCACGGCACGGTGCTGATCCTCGGCACCCTGGCGCTGTCCCTGGCCACGTTCATGAACGTGCTCGACTCGTCGATTGCCAATGTGTCCCTGCCCGCGATTTCGGGCGATCTGGGCGTCAGCCCGGTGCAGGGCACCTGGGTCATCACCAGCTTTGGCGTTGCCAACGCGATCTCGGTGCCGCTGACCGGCTGGCTGACCCAGCGCTTCGGCGCGGTGCGGCTGTTCACCATCAGCGTGGTGCTGTTCGTGATCGCATCGTGGCTGTGCGGCTTTGCCCATTCGCTGGAAATGCTGATCGCCTGTCGCGTGCTGCAAGGCCTGGTGGCCGGACCGATGATTCCGCTGTCGCAGACCCTGCTGCTGTCCAGCTATCCACGGGAAAAGGCGGGCACGGCGCTGGCGCTGTGGGGCGTCACCACCCTGGTCGCCCCGGTGGTCGGGCCGCTCTTGGGGGGCTGGATCACCGACAACATCACCTGGCCCTGGATTTTCTACATCAACGTGCCCGTCGGCCTGTTCGCGGCCTTCTTGACCTGGAGCATTTACCGCAAACGCGAGACGGTGATTCGCAAACTGCCGATCGACACGGTGGGCCTGAGCCTGCTGGTCCTTTGGGTGGCAGCGATGCAGATCATGCTCGACAAGGGCAAGGAGCTCGACTGGTTTGCCAGTGGCCAGATTCAGTTGCTGGCGGTGGTGGCGGTGGTGGGCTTTGCGCTGTTTGTGGCCTGGGAGCTGACCGATAAACACCCGGTGGTGGATCTGCGCCTGTTTGCAGGGCGCAACTTCGCGGTCGGCGCGCTCACTTTGTCCTTGGCCTACGGGCTGTTCTTCGGCAATGTGGTGTTGCTGCCCCTGTGGCTGCAGCAGTGGATGGGCTACACCGCCACCGACGCCGGCATCGCCTTGGCCCCGGTCGGGCTGCTGGCCATCCTGCTGTCGCCGGTGGTGGGCAAAAACGTGGCCCGGTTTGACCCGCGAATGATGGCCACGTTCGCCTTCGTGATGTTCGCGGTCGTCCTGGGCATGCGGTCCAACTTCACCACCCAGACCGATCTCACCACCATCCTGATCCCGACCATCTTGCAGGGTGCGGCCCTGGCCTTCTTCTTCATCCCGTTGACGACGCTGACCCTGTCCGGCATCGCGCCCGACCGGATACCGGCGGCGGCTGGCTTGTCGAACTTTGTTCGCATCACCGCCGGCGCCATGGGCACCTCGATCTCAACCACTTTGTGGGAAAGCCGCGCCACCTTGCACCATCAACATTTGGTCGAGCAATTGGGTCAGGGCAGCCCGGTTGCCGGAGAAACCATCAGCAAATTGACGGCCGCTGGTCTGTCGCCCGAGCAGGCCCTGGGTCAGATCAACCGGCTGATCGACCAGCAGGCCTTCACCCGTGCGGCAGACGATATTTTTCTCGGTTCGGCGGTGCTCTTCGTGCTGTTGATCGTGGCCGTCTGGTTCACCCGCCGACCGCCAAAAATCATCGGTTCGGCGGCGGTCGACGCCGGCGGCGCCCATTGACGCTCAGCGGTCGCCGAGCGGGCACGGCTGAATGGTCTTGCTGATTTCTCCCAGCAAGCTTTCCAGCTGATCAAAATCTTCCTTCGGGAGCGCACGCACATTGGGCCCCAGGCCGGTGACTTTCGACTTGAAGTCATAGCCTGAAAACAGGATCACCCACCGCCGGGCGTCCGACTCCAGCCACCGGCGTGCGAGTTCGGTGCCGGTCCATCCGGGCAGATTCACATCGGTGATCAGGATGTCGACCGGCTCACGCTGCAGATGCAGCCAGGCGGCTTCCGCGTCGGCACAGGCCACCACCCGCCGCCCCGGACACTCAAGCAGCTCGACCACCATTTCCCGGATGTCGTTGTTGTCCTCGACATAGAGGATGTTCAGCAGGTTAGACATAGCTTTCAACGCAGGGATCAGAGGGCAGGGCGCAAGCGCTCCGGCACAAATTGCAAGGACTGCAGCAAGGTCTGCAGATCAATCGGCTTGACCAGAAATTCATCAAATCCGGCCTGGGCAGCAAGCTCGCGGGTGTCTGCGGCCGAATAGCCACTCATGGCAATCAGGATCAGGCGCGGACCGTACAAGCGGCGTAACTCGCGCGCCAGGCCAAAACCGTTCAGACCCGGCAATCCGATATCAACCAGGGCGATGTCGTGCGTCTGGGCCTGTGCAGCAGCCAAGCCTTGCAGACCATCAACGGCCAGGGTGCAAACATAGCCCTGCAGCTGGCACAGCTCGGCCATGGCATGCAGCGCATCGACGTTGTCGTCTACCAGCAGCAGGCGCCGCGTCTGTGCCAAGGTTTGTGCCACCGTCTGTGCCAACGTCTGTGCCAACGTCTGGGCCAGCGCCGCAGTCGGCGCGCTGATGGCGGATGCTGTCACCAACGTCGGCGGAGCCGCCACAGCGGGCAGCGTCAAGACAAACTCGCTGCCCAAGCCCAGTCCGGCGCTGAGCGCCCGGACCGATCCACCGTGATCGGCAGCCATCCGCTGCACGACGGTCAGGCCGATGCCGAGGCCGACATCGTCACGGGCCAGGCTGTTTGAGGCCTGGGTGAACATGTCAAAGATCTTCGGCAACATCTCCGCATCGATGCCAACCCCGTTGTCCTTGATGGTGATGTGCACTTCCTCGTTCTCGGCACGGATGCTGATGTCAATCAGCCCACCCTCGGGCGTGTAGCGGGCTGCGTTGTGAATCAGGTTGCTGAGCACCTGCTTCATGCGCACCAGATCGACATTGACCCAGTTCACATCGTCGAAGCACGGCAACAGCAAGCGGTGCTTGCGGGCGTCGACAAAGGCACGGGTCATCTCGATCGCCTCGAACACCAATGAGCCCACACCGACCACGGCGCAGTCCAGTTCGACCTTGCCGCGCGAAACCCGTGACACATCCATCAGGTCATTCACCAGCTTGGTCAGCTGCGTCGCCTGGCGGCCGATGGTGTCGCGGTGTTTTTCGACGTCGGCCATGCTGAGGTTCTTTTTGCGCCGCATCACTTCGACGCTCAAGGAGATGGCAGCCAACGGGTTGCGCAACTCATGGGCCAACATCGCGACAAATTCGTTCTTGCGCTGATCAGCAGCTTCCAGGTCGTTTTTGCGCTGGCGCAGCTCTTCCAGCGCATGCAGCATGTCGCGGTTCTGCTGCTCAAGCTCTTCATGCGGGCTCTGCGGCTGGCGGCGGAACAGCTCGTCGATGCGTTGATTGATGTCGGCAAGCGTCAGCCGTCGGGCCGAGCGGCTCAACAGCATCTCCAGGGTCACCGTCGACCCCCCGCCGAGCTGGGTGTCCAGGGCGAAACCGTCGACCAGTCGCTGGCTGCCGTGCAGGCCGCCGACCTTGTGACCCACGCGAATCTCACCATCGGCCCAAATCGAAGTGGGCACACCCGGCCCCTTGTCGCTGAGTCGGACCTGGACTGACTGTGCCCCGACCAACAAGCTTGCATCACCAAAGAGAAAGCTGACGCTCGCGCTGCCGGCATATTGCAAGGCATTGCGCCCAATCTCCGAGACCGCCGTGGTCAGGCGCGTGCGCTGCAGCGGCTCCAGGCCGAACAGCTCGCTGACCTGGCGGCAGCGATGACGCAGGATCACCAGGCTCTGGTCGGTCTGGATCTTGACGGTCAGGATGACGAGTTGCATCAGCGGCCTTTCAGCACGACGACGGTGGCATCGTCGGTGTTGCGAGCGAAGTCCCGGTGCAGGACGGCAGCAATCAACATCGGATGGCAGGCCAGCAGGCCCGGATGTTTGGCCAGGTTCCAGCGCGAGCTGAGTCCGTCCGTGTTCAAAATCAGGGTTGAGCGCGGTGTCCAGCTGGCGGTCGACTCCCGTGCGGCGCGTACCCCGTAGCCAACCGTGCCGTCGTTCGAGGCGAGCCGCACCATGTTGCCCTGGGTGTGAATCACCGCACTGATGTTGCCCAGGCCGGCAAAGCGCAGGGTCTGCGCCTGCTCGTCGATGGAGGCAACCGCCATCACCGCACCCCGGGTGGTCTTCAAGGCCTGGTGGGACCGCTGGATTGCCTGGGCGGGGCCGCCGGCCGCGACGCTGCCATGGAACGCTTCGACCGCGGCCTGGGCGGCCTCGGCGGCCTTCGGGCCATGGCCCAATCCGTCAACCAGCGTCACCGCCATCGAGTTGCCGAAGCGCAACGAGGACCAGCCATCGCCCGACACGGTCTCCCCACGGATCGGAGTCATTCGGCTGCCGATCGTGAAGCCGTCGTCGGCGGGGGCAGCGACCTTTTTTTCATGCAGCCGCACCAGCAGTGCGGTGCCGAGCCCCGCCCCGGTGTAGACGTCGAACAGCGCAGCTGCACGGCGAATCGAGCCCAGGCCAATGCCCAGGCTGCCACCGGTCGAGAAACCGTCCTTCGCCGATGCGTCGAAATCGCTGATGCCCGGCCCTTGGTCGGAGGCAACGATGTCGAGCCCGTAAGCGGTGCCGCTGCTGCACAGCGGGCTCAGCCAGATGTGGCCACGCACGGCGTATTTGAGGATGTTGGTGCACAACTCCGAGATCACCAGGGCCGCCTGTGCCACCAACTCGGGCGACAGGCCGACCGTTTGGCCCATCAATGCCGCAGCGCGCCGAACTTCGGCGATGCGACTCGGGTCGTCAACAGTTATCGTCGTTTCCATTGAGCAATTCGTACCAAGGTGCCTGCGCCAGGCTGGGACACGATTTCGAACTCTGCCACCAAGCGTTGCGCGCCACCAAGGCCCAGGCCGAGGCTATTGGCCGTGGTGAAGCCGTCGCGCAGCGCTTGTGAAATATCGGCAATGCCCGGCCCCTGATCTTTGAACTCCAGTTGCAGACCGGGCTTGCCTTGGCGCTGGATGTCCTCGATGGTCATCGTGCCGCCGCCGCCATGGACCAGGGTGTTGCGCGCCAACTCGCTGGCCGCCGTCACGAATTTGGTCATCTCGATCGTTGACAAGCCAATCGCCACCGCCCGCGCCTGCACCAGCCGGCGGGCCGCATTGACCTGTTCGGACGACCTGATCTCGACCACGACCGCTGACGTCACGATACTGAGACTGTCCTTCCGGGCTCGTCCAGCGACCGCCGCAACAGAGCCAAACCCTTGTCCACGTTCAGGGCGGTGCGCACGCCCGGCATCGTCATACCGAGTTCAACCAAGGTGATGGCCACTGCCGGCCGCATGCCGACGAGCACCATGGTGGCGTCCATGATGCGCACGATGGATGAGATTTGCGAGAGCATGCGCCCGATGTAGGAATCCACGATCTCCAGCGCCGAGATGTCGATCAACACCCCGTGCGAGCCGGTCTTCAGCAGTTTCTCGGTCAGGTCGTCTTGCAGCGTCATCGCGAGTTCGTCGTGCAACTCAATCTGAATGGTCGCGAGCAGGAAGCTGTCGACCTTGAGGATCGGAATATGGTCCACGGGGCGCTGCCTTTAGCTGTTGACCTTGGCCAAATCGGCCTTTTGCACGCTCTGGCCGGTCCTGCGCAGGGCCGTTTGCAGCGCACTCGCCAAGGTCGCCTTGGTGATGACGCCGTCCAGATTGACGCCCAGGTGAACAATCGTCTGGGCAATCTGCGGGCGAATTCCGCTGATGATGCATTCAGCCCCCATCAGACGCGCCGCGGCGACGGTCTTCATCAGGTGCTGGGCAACCAGGGTGTCGACGGTCGGCACACCGGTGATGTCCAGAATCGCCACGGTGGCTTCCTTGGCAACGATGGCTTCCAGCAGGCTTTCCATCACCGTCTGCGTGCGCTCGCTGTCGAGGGTGCCGATCAGGGGCAGGGCCAGGATGCCATCCCACAGCTCGACCACCGGCGTTGACAAATCAAGCAGTTCCTGGTGCTGCCGCTCGATCAATTCCTCACGGCCCTTCTGGTGCGCTTCGACGCTGAACAGGCCGAGTTTGTCGAGCATCAAGGAGACCGCCCAAAGCTCGTCGCTGAGTCGCTTCGGGTCGTCGGCCAAGGCTTCACGCAGGGCAACAAACAGCGGCTGCTTCAGTGAAAAAACAAAGGTGGCGGTTTCCGTGGTGCTGAATCCGGCGACGGCTCGGTCACGTGACAGATCACTCAGCATCGCCCGCACGTCGTCCCAGGCGGTGCCGATCAATTCAGCCTCGCCCGACTGGCGCACGGCCGTGGAAAAATCACTCAAAAAGCCGCGCGCCTGTGCATGGGTGTCGTCGCTGCCGAATGTGTGGCGGCGCCCACCGTCCAACGCACCCGTCCACTCCTGCAGGATCTTGGCTTCGTGCTGACGCAGCACCATCGCAAGGCTCTTCTCATTTTCCATGTGGTGCTCCGTTGAGACAAAAATTCGGCCGCGAAAAACGCAGCCCCGAAAGAATTATGCATGGGTTGGCCATCTGCACTGGCCCGGCTTACCGGGCTTGAGCGGCAAGTTCCGTCAGACACTGACAGTCAGCAGCAGGCCCTTGAATGAAGGATGAGGAGCGCGCAGTTCGCCACGTTTTGCAGGGGCAATGTGATGCAATGCAGGCATTGCTCACAGGGAGACGGGTTGGTCCATGCATCAGGATTCCAGGTTGCCGGCGTGGGTGTTGGGGCTCAATGGCGTGGTCGAGCGGGTGGGCATGTGGCCAGCTCTGGCCTTGGTGACCGGGTGCGCCATGGTGGGCTCGCTGGCCTTGTCTCAGTTGCTCGTCACCCTGCTGGGTCATGGCGACCGGCTCTTGGTCGGTCTTTGCGCCACCGCAAGCGCCTTGGGTCTGGGCGGCGGGCTGGGGTATGTCGCCCTGCGCTTGCTCGCACAGTTGAACAGCTCGAACCTCAGCATCACGCGGCACGTCACGCTTGACCAGCTGACGGGCCTCTTCAACCGCCGGCATTTCTTGAGTCTGGTGGAGCGTGAATGGGCCTTGGCGCGCCGCTACGACACCGACTGCGCGCTGGTGCTGATGGATGTAGATCGCTTCAAGCGCGTCAACGACTGCTTTGGCCACGGCTGCGGCGACATGCTGCTGCAACGCATCGCCGAGGCCAGCAGCGAAACCCTGCGCCAGGCCGATGTGCTGGCCCGGTTTGCCGGTAAGGAATTCATACTTTTTTTGCCTCACACCGATCCACTCGGCGCGCTCGACGTGGCCGAGCGCATCCGCGAACGCGTGTTGGCGCTGGACTACGGCTGGAACGGCCACAACGTGCCGGTCAGCGTCAGCCTGGGCGTGGCGGCTTTGAGCCGCGACCATCTGTGCTTGGCGCATTTCATCCAGGAGGCCGAAGCTGCGCTCGCCGTCGCCAAATCGGCCGGCCGCAACTGCGTGCGTGCCGGTGACGGCTTGTTGGCAGGTCGGTCGAGCGAGCTGAAGAGTTGACGTGCAAATGTCGGGCTTGCTGTGCGATGGCCCAACGCCAGACGGCACAGGATGTGGAATACGGCCTCAACACGGCTTTTCCTTGGAGCACTTGCTCCTGGCTCATGTTGCAATTGCGGCTTAGCCCACCGGCATCGCCTCATACAGATGGATCAGCAGCGCTTGCGCACCCCGAACACCGAATCAGCATTGCCCCCGGATGACCCGCTGGTTTTGGCACTGGCCGGCCTGCCCGAGGCCGTCCTGGTCTTTGATGCACAACATCGGCTGATCTTCAGCAACCCCGCTTGCGCGGAGCTGTTGGCGCTGCCGCAGAGGCTGCTTGAACATGGCAGTGCAGGCCAGCAAATTGCCCAGTTCCAGCGGGAGCGGGGCGAGGCAGCTGAAGACTTTGCACCCACCCAAAACCAGCGCAGCAGCCGCACCACACAGACCGGAAGAACCTTGCAGGCCTCGACCCGCATGCTGCCGGGCGGCGCTTGGCTGCGCAGCTACGCCGATGTCAGCGACTTCGCCCAGGCACTGAATGAAAAAACGGCCAGCGAGGTGGTCTTGCGTTACGCCCTGGAAGGCGCGGGTGATGGCGTTTGGGACTGGGATGTGGTGGCCGATAAAACCCATTACTCGCGGCATTGGAAGGAAATGATGGGCTTTTCGGGGGCCGATCTGGAGGGTGATTTCAGCGCTTTGGCCCCAAAGATTCATCCCGATGATTTCGACCGCGCTTGGGCGGCGGTCAACGCCCATCTGGCCGGCGTGACCCCGGCCTATGTCAGCGAACATCGGCGCCAGCGCAAGGACGGCACCTGGCGCTGGTTGCTGGCGCGCGGCATGATCGGCAGCCGCGACGCCGAGGGCCGCATTCTGCGCATGACGGGCACCACCACCGACATCACCGAGCGCAAGCTGGCCGAAGAAAAACTGCTGCTGGCGGCCACCGTGTTTGAGCATGCCCGCGAGGGCATCGTCATCACCGATGCGGCGGGCCGTATCGTCGAGGTCAATGAAACCTTCAGCCACATCACCGGTTACGCCCGCGCCGAGGCGTTGGGGCGGGCAGCCCGGATGCTGCGCTCGACAAAGCATCGGCCCGAGTTCTACACCGCGCTATGGCGCGACCTGATCAGCAGCGGCTATTGGTCGGGCGAGGTCTGGATGGAGGCGCAAGCAGGCCAGGTGTTTGCAGCCATGCTGACGGTCAGCGCCGTCAAAGACGGCCTTGGCCGGACGCAGAACCTGGTGGCCTTGTTCACCGACATCACGCAAAGCAAGGCACAGCAGCGCCAACTGGAGCGCATTGCCCACTTCGACGCACTCACGGGCCTGCCCAACCGGGTGTTGCTGGCCGAGCAATTGCTCAAGTCGATTGCGCAGTGCGGTGCCCGTGAACTGTCACTGGCGGTGGCATACCTTGATCTGGACGGCTTCAAGGCCATCAACGACCGGCACGGCCATTCGGTGGGCGATGCGCTGTTGATTGCCGTGTCGACGCGGATGAAGGCGGTGTTGCGAGAGGGGGATATCTTGGCGCGCATCGGCGGCGATGAGTTTGTGGCCGTGCTCAGCCGCCTGGACCAGCCCCGCGATTGCGAGCAGGCGCTGGCGCGCTTGCTCGAAGCTGCGAGTGAACCGGTCACGGTGGGTGAACTGTCGCTGAAGGTGTCGGCCAGCATCGGCGTGGCGAGCTTTCCGCAAGACGGGACCGACCCCGACCGCCTGATGCGCCACGCCGACCAGGCGATGTACCTGGCCAAGCAGGCAGGCAAGAACCGGTTTCATCGCTTTGACGTGGCGCAAGACCTGGCGCTGCAGACCCAGCGCGAAAGTCTCAGCGAGTTGCGGCTGGCCCTGTCGCGGCAAGAGTTCGTGCTGCACTACCAGCCCAAGGTGAATATCCGCAGCGCCGCGGTGGTCGGGGCCGAGGCACTGATCCGCTGGCAGCAACCTGAGCGCGGCCTGCTGCCGCCAGCCGCTTTTCTGCCCCTGATTGCCGACCATTTGCTCAGCGTTGAACTGGGTGAATGGGTGATTGCCGAGGCGCTCCGGCAGATGGCCGCGTGGCGCGAGCAGGGTTTGGACATCTCTGTCAGCGTCAATATCGGCGCGCTGCAACTGCAGCAAGGCAACTTTGTTGAGCGCCTGTCAACTCTGGTGGGTGCCGATGCCAGCGGCCTGCAACTGGAGGTGCTGGAGACCAGCGCACTGGAGAATCTGTCGCAAATGTCCAAGCGGATGCATGCCTGCCAGGCTTTTGGCGTGAGCTTTGCGCTGGACGACTTCGGTACCGGCTATTCATCGCTGACCTATCTGCGCCACTTGCCGATCAAGCTGCTGAAGATCGACCAGACCTTTGTGCGCGACATGCTCACCGACCCCGACGACCTGGCCATCGTCACCGGCGTGATCGGCCTGGCCCGGGCCTTTGGCCGCGAGGTGATTGCCGAAGGCGTTGAATCAGCCGCCCACGGCGCGAAGTTGCTGGCCCTGGGCTGCGAGCTGGCGCAGGGCTACGGCATTGCCCGCCCGATGCCCGCCGCCGCCATGCCCGGCTGGGTGGCGGCCTGGCGTGCCAGCCCGGATTGGCAAGCCTGACGTTTTGATTGCGGCACCATGGCCGCAGTCTTGTTGCCCATCATCAAAACCCCGCTCAAGGGCTGAATTTGTTGCGCTGCAACGCTGTGTGCTGGTGATCTCGTTTACGCTGATCCAAACCGGGGATGCTGATGTTGGCGTTGTTTTGCAAATCTTCTCTTGCCTCGCTGGCTTTGAGTCTGGCACTTTGCCCCAGCGCCTCGGCCGCGGACGCGCCAGGCGGGCTCAGTGCCGAGCAGGCCAGCCAGGACGTGCGGGTGCTGAAGCGGGCATTGACGTCGCTGCACCCCGCGCTGACCAAATACCGCAGCGCCGCCGAAATAGATGCCGCCTTCGCCGCCTTCGAGCGGCGCGGTCAGGCGGCACGCTCGGCGGGCGAGATGTATTTGGCCGCCACCGAGCTGGCGGCGGCCATTCGATGCGGCCACACCTGGACCAATGTTTTGAACCAAAGCGGCGCGGCCAAAGCGGCCCTGCTTGAGACTGCTGACAAGCTGCCGCTGCAGCTGAGCCTGGTTGAGACCCGCTGGCTGGTGCTGGCCAGCGCCGACCCAGCCGTGGCCGCCGGGGACGAACTGCTGGCGGTGGATGGTGTGCCCGCCCGTGAGATGGTGGCGCGCTTGATGCCGTATTTGCGCGCCGACGGCAGCAGCGACGGCAAGCGATTGCGCCAGCTTTCGGGTGACCGCGCCGATTACAGCGCGTTGGACACGCTCTGGCCGCTGCTTTCACCGCCCAAGCAAGGGCGCTACCGGCTTGAGCTTCGGCGCGCCTCGGGCCGTCTCGACACCGTCAACGTGGCCGCCACCACGCTGGCGTCACGCGGCTTTAAGCGACCGTCCGAAGCCTGGACTTTCTCGATCGAAGGCCAGGTCGGCCGCCTGACGATGCCAACCTGGAGCGTCTGGAACAACACCAGCTTCGACTGGGCCAAGTTCATCGACAACAGTTTTGCCGAACTGAACCAGCGGGAGGTGCCGAATCTGCTGATCGACATCCGCGCCAACGAAGGGGGTGACGGGGCGGTGGGCAACCAAGTGCTGGCCCATCTGATCACCCAGCCGATTTCATATTTGCGCCAGCAAAATGTCAGCGCTTATGAGCGTGTGCCCTATGTGCTGGCCCGCTATTTGGACACCTGGGATTTCAGCTTTTTCGACCGCACCGGCGATGTCGAAAAAATCACCGAAGGCACGGCCACGGGCAAGTTCAGGGTCAAGTCCAAGGCCAGCGCACCGGGCCTGATCACGCCCGCAGCCTTGCCCTATCGCGGCCGCACCTTTGTGCTGGTGGGTGCTGAGAACAGCTCGGCCACGTTTGTGTTTGCCGACATGGTGCAGCGCGCCCGAGCGGCCACCCTGGTCGGGCAGATGACGGGTGGCAACCAGCGGGGACTCAACGGTGGGCAGCTCACTTGGGTGGTGTTGCCGAATTCGGGCGTGTCGGTGGACATTCCCCTGCTGGCCGCGACCTACGATGCCTCGACGCCCGATGCCAGTGTGACGCCTGAACTGCTGGTGCCGCTCAGCTTTGCTGCTGCAGCAGCAGGCCGAGACCTGGTACTTGAAGCGGTGATGGCGGCCACCAAACGGGACGCAGTGCCGCGTTGACCCGCGTTGACCCGCGTTGACACGCTTTGATCCCCTTTGATCGAGTGGCTAGAACCCCATGAATTCTGTCTTCCCCGCATACCCGGTCAGTTCCAGGTAGCCCCGTCCCAGTGGCTTGCCATCGGCGCTGCGCAAGGCGGCTGCGCCCTCCCAGTAGCGCATCCCGGTGCTCAGGCGCGCATCAACCTCCTGCGCGTCGATCAGGGCCTTGAGCGTCACGCTGCCGAGCGGTGTTTGTAGTGACCATTCGACCGGGTAATCGGCCTGGCTGGTCGGGCTGTGCCAGCGCCGCAACGGCGTCATCACCACATCGCCCGGCTTGAAGTCTTGCGTGCTGCCGTCCGGCTTGCGCCAGCTGCCACCGGCCCACAGCACGCTGCCATCGGCGCGGCGCAGGCGAAAGATCGTCAACGCCCCGCCGTCGTCGAGGTTCAGCCCCGCCCAATCCCAGCCCACTGCCTGATCCACGCCGGCCACGCCCATCAGCTGATCACTCCATTCGTGGTCGAGCCATGAACGGCCTTGCAAGGTAACGGGGGGCTTGCCATCAAGCTCAAGCCGCGCCTGTGTCAGCAGCTGCACCTGGCTGTAGTAATGGCTGAACTGACCCGGCTGCGGGCCTTTGCGGGACAGGCCGGCATTGCCTTGTAACAGCACGGCTTGGCTGGTCTTCAGTTGCAGATCGAGCGCAAAACCCTGCGACGGGCTGCGCAGGCTGGCCAGGTAGCCCTCTGCCGTGCGGCGCAGCGACCAGTCGCCCATGCGCACATCGGTGTCGGTGCTGCTGGCCTCGGCCAGATTGAAACCGGTGCGCGCCGTGCGTTGGTCATGGCGCAAACGGCCCGCGCCGAGCTCGCTCAAGGCGGCATGGCCCAGCAACATCTGGCGGGCAGCGAAGGCGCTGGGATGGTTGGCGGCAGCGGCCGGACCCTTGAGGCGGAAGAAGGTGAGCTGGTAGCCATAGGCGGGCGCACCGTTGGCAGCGTTCAAGATGCCCGTCAGGTACCACCACTCCAGGCTGGTCTCGTTGTGGGCGCCGAAGTCGCGCGGGAAGCGCAGGCCGGCATCAGCAACTGCGGGCAGGGCGACGAACAGGCCCGCCTGCACGAAAGTCCGTCGGAACATCATCACCAATCCTCCTTCACCGCCTGCACCGCATCCGCCGTTGCGGCCTTGCGGCCGGCCAGCAAGGCCGCCCCGACACCCGCCACAAACACCAGCGCCAGCAGCGCCGACAGGCGCGCAACGGGCAGGCTCATGTCCATGCTCCAGTGAAAGCTCTGCGGATTGACGACGAACACCAGCACCGCGCTCAAACCCAGGCCCAACGCCAGCCCGGCCAGCGCGCCGACCCCGCACAGCAGGGCCGCTTCCAGGCCCAGCAGCCGCAGCACGCCGCCGCGTGTGAAACCCAGATGCAAGAGCAGGCCGAACTCACGTTTGCGCGACAACACCTGCGCCGATTGGCTGGCGGCAATGCCAAACAGGCCGATGCCCAGGGCGACCGCTTGCAGCCAGGTGGTGACGGCAAAGCTGCGGTCAAAAATCTTCAGCGACAAGCCGCGCAAATCGCCTGCAGCGGCCAGTTCCAGGTCTTGCGGATCGGCACTGAGCCCGCGCAGCCGGGCCATGCCCTCAGCCTCGGCCAGGCCGGGCTTGAGCCAGACGTAGAGCTCGGTGATGCGGCGGTCCTGGCTCCAGCGCTGGTAGTCGCCCAGCGGCATCAGCAGCGCGCCGCTTTGGCGGGCGTAATCGCGAAACACACCGCGCACCGCCACCGGCAGCGGTGGGCTGCCCGGTGCCAGCCGCAAGCTCAGCGCCTGCCCGCCTTGCAGGGCCAGTGCATCGCGCAAGCCTTCATTGATGTAGATC
>JBBQKT010000023.1:0-19766 GCA_038327205.1 Burkholderiales bacterium
CATGGTGGCCTTCTTGTTCATCGCCATCAACGGGCATCTGCTGCTGATCAACGCCTTGATCGAAAGCTTTCACGCCTTCCCGGTGGGCGACGAGCCCTTTCACTTTCTGCGGGTGGCGCAACCGCAGACCTGGGGGGCGGACATCTTCCGCATTGGCCTGTGGATCGCCCTGCCCCTGATCACGATGCTGATGTTCGTCAACATCGTGCTGGGCGTGATCTCCCGCGTGGCCCCGCAGATCGGCGTGTTCTCGGTTGGCTTCCCGCTGACTGTGAGCATCGGCCTGGTCGGTATGGTGGCTACCCTGCCGCTGATGCAGATGCCCTTCATGGTGGCGCTGGAGCGGCTGCTGGCCGCCTTCACTTAGCTGCCGACCAAGCCACTCCGAATCGCATACACCGTCAGTTCCGAATTGTTCGCCAGAGCCAGCTTTTCAAGCACCCGAGCGCGGTAGACGCTGACGGTCTTGGGGCTGAGCATCAGCTCCTCGGCGATGTCGGAAAGCCGCTTGCCGGAGGCGATCATCACCAGGGTTTGCAGCTCGCGGTCGGACAGTTTCTGGTGCGCCTGCTCGTTGACCGGCGCGGTCAGGCTTTCGACCAACATCTGAGCAATCTCGGGGGTCACGTATTTGCGGCCCTGTGCCACCGTGCGCACCGCCTGCACCAGCAGCGCCGGGTCACCGCCCTTGTTGACATAGCCGTAGGCACCCGCCCGCAGCGCGCGGATAGCGTACTGGTCTTCCGGGTACATCGAAACAATCAGGGTGCGGATCTGCGTGCCATCGTCTTTCAGCACATGCAGCACATCGAGGCCGCTGCGGCCCGGCATGTTGATGTCCAGCACCAGCACGTCGCAGGGGCTGTCCGACCCGATGCCGGGGCCGAGCTTGTGCAGCAGGCTGCGCAGCTCGCTGTAGTCGCCGGCCTCGCCGATGACTTCGATGTCGGGGGCGTCGGCCAGGGTGTCGCGGATGCCGCGGCGGATCAGCGCGTGGTCGTCACAGAGAATCACCTTGATGGATTTCAAAGCAGCCCCCAGGCGGATGGATCGTGCGCCGCCACGGATTCATCCGTGCCGAGCAAGTCCATGCTCTCGGCGCGCAGGGGCACGGAAAGAATCAGGCTCACGCCCTTGCTGTTGCTGCTCAAGTCCACCCATCCCCCTACGGTTGCGGCGCGTTCGTGCAGGCCGCGTATGCCGAATGAACGCGCTTTCGCAAGCGCCCCAGGTTCCATCCCGCGCCCATTGTCACTGAGCTCCAAGGTCAACACCCCCGAGTCAACACTCAGTTCGATGTCAACACGCGTCGCCCCGGCGTGCTTGGAGACGTTGGTCAGCGCCTCTTGCGCCGTCCGGTAGGCCACCAGGGGCACACCGGGCGGCAAATTCATCTGCTCATGGCTGGTGCGCATGGTGGTGACCACGCCGGTGCGGCGCTCAAAACGAGCGGCCATCCACTGCACGGCCGCCACCAGGCCCTGCTCCAGGATGGCGGGGCGCAAGTTGTGCATCACGCGCTGGCTGGCCTCGATGGCATAGGTGACGGTTTCAAGCGCCGATTGCACGCGTTGCTGCACGCCGGCGTCGGTCGCGTGGCGGGCGATCCAGGCCAGATCGAACTTCAAGGCGGTGAGCGAACCACCCACATCATCATGAATCTCACGCGCAATCGCCGCCCGCTCCATCTCCACGCTGGTTTGCAAATGCCCGGCCAACTCGTGCAGGCGCTGTTTGGACTTGAGCAGCTCTTCATCCGCCGCCAACCGCGCGCGCTGCGATTCATTCGCCTCGATCGCATGGGTCAGCGCCGGCGCAAGGCGGGCCAGTTTGTTCTTCAGCAAATAGTCTGAAGCCCCGGTGCGCATCGCGGCCACCGCCGTGTCTTCGCCAATTTCACCCGACACCAGGATGAAAGGGATCAGCAGGCCACTTTCCTTCAGCATGTCCAGCACCACCAGGCCCGAAAAACCCGGCAGGTTGTAGTCGGAAATGATGGCGTCCCAGGGCGATTTGAGCGCCAGGCTCACCTCGGCCAAAGTATCAACACGCTGCATTTCCAAGTGCAGCCCGGCACGGCGCAACTGCGCCTGGATCAAGTGGTGGTCCAGTTCGGCGTCTTCGACGTGCAGGACGCGCAACAGGCGTTCGGTGAGGGGAACAGTCATGGGACAGAAGTATGCAGGCTTTGTGCGCAAGGCCACTTGCGCAGGGGGACGCCGCTCAATCCTCAGAAATAGACGGTTTCTGCCCGGATAGTCAGATCGACAGACAAGGCCAAAGTGCCGAAACTCTTGCGATGGAATGATCTCACCCAGCGTGGAGCCAAGATGCTGATGAACGAAACGCAAGACTCACCCAACGTCGGCATGCCCCCCCTGCTCGCTGCAGCGGAGTTGCAAGACCACCTGATGACGGTGACCAATGATTTAGAACGCCTGCAGCGATTGCTGGACGACGCCGGTGAGGCGCTGTCCCTGCATTTCTACAGTGCGTCCAATATTGTTTCGACCCTGCTGCGCCGCGACGACAGCCTGGCCGAGGCAAGCAAGGCGTCGCTGGGCAGCGTGATGGAAGACATTTCCGGGGCCATCACGGCCTTGCAATTTCAGGACATGGCCACGCAGCTGATTGCCCACACCAGCCAGCGCCTGCGCAACTGCGCCGACCAACTCGCCCGCGACACGTTCGGGGACGACGAGGACGGTGAAGCGATGGTGGAAATCGCCCCGCTGCGACCCAATCCCGTCACGCAGGACGAAATGGACGCAGGTTCTGTTGAACTGTTCTAAAGATTCCCAGAATTAAACCGAAACACGCTGGACACTGGAGAGATAACGATGCATTCAATTCTTGCTGTGGACGATTCGGCCTCAATGCGCCAAATGGTCTCGTTCACACTGAAAAACGCGGGTTTCAATGTTGTTGAGGCCGTTGACGGCCAAGACGCCTGGGAAAAATCAAGCAGCCGCGACTTTGACCTTGTGCTGACCGACCAGAACATGCCCCGCATGGATGGCATCAGTCTGACCAAGAAGCTGCGCGACAACCCCAAGTTCAAAACCACGCCGATCCTGATCCTGACCACCGAGTCCAGCGATCAGATGAAGCAGGCCGGCCGTGCGGCCGGGGCCACTGGCTGGTTGGTCAAACCCTTTGATCCAGCCAAGCTGATCGAAGTCATCGGCAAAGTCATTCGCTGAACTGCTGACGCATCTAGATTGGAGTGACGCATGGGTGAAATGACATCTGAAGGCGCGAGCCTGAGTGCCGGCATCGACCTGAGCCAGTTCTACCAGGTCTTCTTTGAAGAAGCCGGTGAGAACCTCGACACGATGGAACAGCTGCTGCTGAACCTGAACATCGACACGGCCGACGATGAGGAGTTGAACGCAATCTTCCGTTGTGCCCACTCGATCAAGGGCGGCGCGGCCACGTTTGGCTTTGGCGATGTGGCCGAGCTGACGCACCAGATGGAGACCCTGCTCGACAAGCTGCGCCGTCACGAGCTGATGCCCACCTCGCCGATGGTGGACACCTTGCTGCAGTCGGGCGATGCGCTGCGCGCTCAGCTGGGCCGCCACCAGGGTTCGGGCGCCGACCCCTTCGACACCAGCGATCTGCTCGTCGCCATTCGCGGCTATGTCGAAGGCCAGGCTGTCGCTGCCCCAGCGCCTGCAGCCGCCAAGGTTGTCGCGGCCGCAGCCCCGGCCGCCAGCAAGAAACCCGGCGTGCGCCACCTGGAACTGCAAGTCGGCCCACTGACCGACTTGACCGAGGCCGACAACCTGGTCGAGCTGTTCAAGGAAATTACCGATCTCGGCACCATCGAACCACTGGACGCCGGCATCTCGCAAGACGGCATGCGCCGCTACAAAATTCTGACCAGCAGCACCGACGACGATCTGCTGGACTTGTTCACCTTCCACGTCACCCGCGAACAGGTCAAGCTGATGCCGCTGGGCGATGGCTTTGGCTTTCACGCTGGCGCGCCCGGTGCGCCGCCGGTCGAAGCATCAACTGACGATCCCGGCTACGGCTTTTTTGACAACGCCCCTGGTTTGCCCGAGGGTGTGACCGACGGCTCGGGCAGCGCCGATGCCAAGTCGCAGGAAGTCGCCAAGCCGGTGGCCGTTGTGGCCGCCAAGCCGGTCGCCAAGCCAGATCCCAAGGCCGCTGTCGGCGCCGACCAAGCCACGCTGCGGGTGTCGATTGAAAAGGTCGATCAACTGATCAATTTGGTGGGCGAACTGGTCATCACGCAGGCGATGCTGGCGCAGAACAGTCGCGATGTGGACCCCAGCCTTTATCAGCAACTCACCGCCGGCCTGGCCGATCTGGAACGCAACACCCGCGATTTGCAAGAGTCGGTGATGTCGATCCGGATGATCCCGATGTCCATCGTCTTCAACCGCTTCCCGCGCATGCTGCGCGACCTGGCTGCCAAGCTGGGCAAAAAGGTTGAACTGGTGACGCAGGGCGAGGCGACCGAACTTGACAAGAGCCTGGTTGAAAAAATCACCGACCCGCTGACCCATCTGGTGCGCAACAGCTGCGACCACGGCATTGAATTGCCGGCCGAGCGCGCCGCCCGCGGCAAGCCCGAACACGGCACCATCACCCTGGTCGCCTCCCACCAGGGCGGCTCCATCGTGATCGAGGTGCGCGACGACGGCAAGGGCCTGAACCGCGCCAAGCTGATCTCCAAGGCGCGTGAAAAAGGCATCGACGCGCCCGATACGATGACCGACTCCGAGGTCTGGAGCCTGATCTTTGCGCCCGGCTTCTCAACCGCTGATGTGGTGACCGATGTGTCCGGTCGCGGTGTCGGCATGGACGTGGTCAAACGAAACATCACCTCGCTCGGCGGCACGGTCGAAATCGACTCCGCCGAAGGCTACGGCATGAAGGTGTCGGTGCGTTTGCCACTGACCCTGGCCATCATGGACGGCATGAGCGTCGGTGTGGGCGAAGAGGTCTATATCCTGCCGCTGTCGAGCGTCGTCGAGTCCTTCCAAATCCAGTCCACCACGGTCAAGACCGTGGCCGGCTCGGGCCGGGTGGTCGAAGTGCGCGACGAGTACATGCCGGTGATCGAGCTGGAGCGCATCTTCAACGTACCGCGCTTTGACTTCGAGCATGTCAGCTCCATCATGGTCGTCGTCGAAGCCGAAGGCGGCCGGGTGGCGCTGATGGTGGACGAGTTGCTCGGCCAGCAGCAGGTGGTGGTGAAAAATCTCGAAGCCAACTACCGCAAGGTCACCGATGTGTCCGGCGCCACCATCATGGGTGACGGCCGCGTTGCCCTGATCCTGGATGTCGGCAGCCTGGTGCGCCGCTCACGTCACTGAACTCCAAATCAAGAAGAGGAACCCGCCATGGAAACCACACAACAAAACCTGCCTGCCGTGCGCGCTGACGGCCAAGTCGCTGTCCGTTCACAAGGCCCGGCCAGCGGTGAATACCTGACCTTCCGGCTCGGTGCCGAGGAGTACGGCATCGATATCCTGAAGGTGCAGGAAATCCGCTCCTACGAGCCGCCCACCCGCATCGCCAACGCACCCGAGTTCATCAAGGGCGTGGTCAATTTGCGCGGCGTCATCGTCCCCATCGTCGATCTGCGGCTGAAGCTCAGCTGCCCAACGGCCGATTACAACGACTTCACCGTCGTCATTGTGCTGAACGTGCGCAACCGCGTGGTCGGGGCGGTGGTTGATTCGGTGTCGGACGTGCTGGCCCTGAACCGCGACGTGATCCGCCCCGCGCCCGAGCTGAGCTCGGCCGCCGTGGACACCAGCTTCATCACCGGCATCGGCGCGGTCAGCGACCGTATGTTGATTTTGATGGACATCGAAGGCCTGATGAGCAGCGCCGACATGGGCTTGATGGACGCGATCGCCGCGTAAGCCTCAGTCCTGCGCAGCCCGCAAGGTCTGCACCACGGGCCGCTGCAACACGCCGCGCAAGCTCCACCACCCCGCCGCCTGCGCCAACAACGCGCCGGCGGCGGCGGTCATCAGGGGCACCCAGGGCTTGGGTGACCAAGCAAATTCGAACACATAGTTGGCCAGCAGGCCGCCCAGCAACAGGGCCACGCTGCCCGCCAGCCCGCCCGCCAATGCGCCCACGCCCAAGAGCTCGGCCCGTTGCACCTGGGCCAATAATTTGGAACTGGCCCCGAGCGCCCGCATCAGCGCGAATTCGCGGCTGCGCGCGTCGCGGGTGCTGCTGACCGAGGCCAGCAAGACCACCAGCCCGGTCGCCAGAGTAAAAGCAAACAAGAACTGCACCGCCTGGATCACTTGGCCCACCACCGCCTGCACCTGATTGAGCTGGGCCGACACATCCACCACGGTCAAGTTGGGGAACTCTTGGCCAATGGTCTTGTCCAGCGCACCCGCTGTCGGCGAGCGATAGGCAGCGATCAGGGTGCTGGGCAATTCGGGCATGACCGCGCGCGGGAACAACACAAAGAAGTTGACCCGCATCGAGGCCCAATCGACCTTGCGCAAGCTGGTGATGCGCGCCTCCACCGGCGTGCCGGCAACGTCAAAACGCAGGCTGTCGCCAAGCTTCAGGCCCATTGATTTGGCCAGCCCTTCTTCGACGCTGAGGGCGTCGGCTTCTTCGGCCTTCCAGGCACCCGCGGTCAGCAGGTTGTGGGCCGGCAGCTCGGCGCTGTGGCTCAGGTTGAACTCGCGCTCGGCCACACGCTGCGCCCGCTCATCGGCAAATTGCTTGGGTTTGAGCACCACGCCGTTGATGGCGATCAGGCGGCCACGGGTCATCGGATACCAGTCAAAGTTGGCCACCCCGGCACCCGTCAGTCGGCTGCGGAATGCGTCGCCCTGGTCAGGCTGGATATTGATGACAAAACGGTCCGGTGCATTGGCCGGGGTGGCTTGCCGCCAGCTGTCAATCAGGTCGGTGCGCAGCAGCACCAGCAAGGCCAAAGCCAGCAGCCCCACCGCCAAAGAAGACACCTGCACCACGACAAAACCGGGCCGGGAAGCGACTTGGCGGGTGGCCAGCAGCAGCCAGCGCGGTGCGCCAGCGCCGTTCGAAAACGCCGGCACCAAGCGCCGCAGCAGCAGCACAGCCAACCATGCCAGCAGAGCAAAGATCGCGAGCGCGGCGGCGAAGCCGCCCGCTGCAATCAGGCCCAGCTGGGCATCGCCCGACAGGGCCAGCAAGATCACGCCAAAGCCCAGCACGCCAAAGATCAGCACCCCCAGCGAGCCGGCCTTCAACCCGCCCAGATCGCGCCGCATCACCCGCAGTGCAGGCACCGAGGCCAGTTGCAGCACGGGCGGCAGGCCAAAGCCCAGCAGCAAGCTCAAACCCAGGCCCAGGCCCAGCAAAGCCGGCCACAGGCTTGGCGGCGGCAGGTTCACCCCGATCAGCCCGGCCAGCAGGCCCAAGAAGGCAAAGTGCAGCGCCAAGCCAATCAAAACGCCACCCACGCTGGCCACCATGCCGGCCGCACCGAATTCCAGCCCGTAGGCCCAGGCGATGCGATGCTGCGGCTGGCCCAGCACCCGCAGCATGGCGCAGTCATCCAGATGCCGGGCGGCAAAATCACGTGCTGCCAGGGCGACGGCCACGGCCGCCAGCAGGGCTGACAACATCGCCACCAGCTTGAGGAACTTGGTCGCCCGGTCCAGGGTCTGGCGCATTTCAGGGCGACCGTTTTCCAGCGATTCAAGGCGCACGCCGCGCAAGCCACCCTGCTCGATCAGCGCTGCTGCACGCTCGACAAACTGCCGCACCCGCTGCGGCTGCGTTCCCGCCAGGGCCAGGCGATAGGTCACTCGGCTGGCCGGCTGCACCAGGCCGGTGGCGGCCAGATCGGCTTCGGCCAGCATCAGGCGAGGCGCAAAGTTCATGAAGCCCGCGCCGCGATCCGGCTCGTTGGCAATCACGCCGGCAATCTTCAGGCTGATGTCGCCCAGCAGCACGGCATCACCGGGCTTCAGGCCCAGCGAATCGAGCACGGCGGCATCGGCCCAGACCTCGCCGGGCTTGGGCGCACCGGCCGCACTGCCATCGACCAAAGTCAGGGCGCCTCGCAGCGGATAGGCTGCGCCGACGGCCTTTACCGCCACCAGCCGGCTCCCGCCACCCTGCGCATCGCCGGCCCGCGCCATGCTCGGGAAGGTGACGCTCTTGACCTGGCTCAAGCCCAGCTCGGTCGCCAGCGCGAGCAAAGGCGCTGGTGTCGGTTGGTCGCTTGCCACCACCGCATCGCCGCCCAGCAATTGCGCGGCGTCGCGCCGCAGGCCGGCGTCCAAGCGGTCCGATAAAAAACTCACCGCGCACAGGGCGGCCACGGCCAATGCCACGGCCAACATCAGCAGACGCAACTCGCCCGCCCGCCAGTCGCGCCAGAGTTGCCGCCATGCGAGGTGGAAAACACTGGGGGCCTGCAGGGGCGGTGGCGTGGCCGGATCTGTGGCAATAGGCAATCTAGGCAGGTTCGGCAGGTTCATGCCCAGCACTGTAGCGACACCCAGGCCGCGCTGACGCCAGCAGGTCTTGAAGTACATTCGTCTCGCCACGATTCGTACTCCTGCAGTCCATTCGCCGCCAGAGCCCATGCCGTTGTTGACGCCCCGTTATGCGCCCGAGCTGGTCGCTGCCTCGTCGCTGATTGCCACGTTTGCCTCGTACGTCAGCCTCGACCTCGCCGCCCGTGTGCGCACGCAAGACCGCGCCGCTGCCCGCGCCTGGTGGGCAGGTGGCTCGGTGGCGATGGGCACGGGCATTTGCGCCATGCATTACAGCGGCATGGCGGCAGCGGGCTTTCCCGAAGGCTCGGCTTTCCTCAGCGCCAATGAGCTGACCGGCGAAAAGCTAGGCAACCTGGTGGTGCGCAGCGTCGCCCGCATCGGCGGCGAGAAGTTTGTGCTGCTGATGGACGAAGTGCCCGAACTGGCCGACGCCGCCACCCTCGCCGACCGCCTGCTCACTGCACTGGCTGAGCCGATCAAGGTGGGCGACCAGCCGCTGCAAATTTCAGCTTCGGTGGGCATCGCCATCCACCCGGATCACGCGGCGGCAACCGCTTTGCGTTTTTTTGAATCGCATATGGATGCCAAGGCGCAGTAGCAGATGAGCTTGCAAGTCGGCTTGCGCCAGGCGATTGCCGGGGCCGCTGCCCAAGGCCCGCTAGAATCGGCCCATCGCGGGTGTAGTTCAATGGTAGAACTCCTGCTTCCCAAGCAGATCACGTGGGTTCGATTCCCATCACCCGCTCCATATCAGTGAATCACAAGGGTTCACAAAGCATCAAGCCCCTCAGTCAATCAACGACTCAGGGGCTTTTTTTAGGTCTGAACGGCGCAAACTGGCCATCTTCGATTGCCCCGGCGAGGCTGCTGAAGGGGCCTGCTGTTCGGATCGGACCCACCAAAAACTGCGGCGGCACCGATCTGAGCGTCAGCCAGGCGCGGCCGGTTTGACGGGCTCATCGCGCGCAATTTTGCCGTCCACCAACTCGACCAGCCGGTCGCAGCGCGCACCCAGCCGGGCATCGTGGGTGACCACGATGAAGGTGACACCCAACTCCGCATGCATGCGGCGCAGCTGGGCAAAGACCTCGTCCGACGAGGCGGTGTCGAGGTTGCCGGTGGGCTCGTCGGCCAGCACCAGCGGCGGCTCTTGCACCAGGGCGCGGGCAATCGCCACCCGCTGCTGCATGCCGCCCGAAAGCTCGGCCGGCCGCTTGTTCATCGCCTCGGCCAGGCCCACCGCCGACAGCAGTTCGCGGGCGTGTGCCAATTGCTTGGCGCTGACCCGGCCTTCACGCATCAGCGCCGGCATGGTGACGTTTTCCAGCGCGGTGAAGGCGGGCAGCAGGTGGTGAAACTGGAACACGAAACCGATGCTGCTGCGCCGCAACAGGGTCAACTCAGCGTCGCTCAAACCGCTCACTTCCTGGCCCTGCAATTGGTAGCTGCCGGCGGTCATGTGCTCAAGCAGGCCGATGATGTTGAGAAAGGTGCTTTTGCCCGAACCGGAGGGGCCCATCAGCGCGACGAACTCGCCGTGATTCACCCGCAGGTTCAGGCCGTGCAGGATCTCGGCTTCGCTGGGTTTGCCTTGGTTGTAGCTCTTGCGAATGTCCGTCAACTCGAGCAGGGGCGTGCTCTTGTCGTAGCTGGCCTTGTCGTAGCGGGTCTTGTCGGGGGCGTCCATCCGATGCACCTCAGATCCGAATGGCCTGAGCCGGGTCCATCGCGGCGGCGCGACGCGCGGGTGCAATCGCGGCCAAGACGCTGCAGACGGTGCAGATCACCGCCACCTGCACAGCGAGCGCGGGCGCCAGACTGATGTCGAACAGCGGCAATCCATCGGCGCTGCGGACAAAGCGGGTGAACAGCCAGATCATGCCCGCCGCCAGCGCAATGCCCAGCACCGAGCCCAGCGCACCCACCACCGCACCTTGCACCAGGAACAGCCGCAAGATTTGCGCGCGGGTAGCCCCCATGGCGCGCAGGATGCCAATCTCGCGCTGCTTTTGCACCACCGACACCACCAGCACGCTGGCAATGCCCAGCACCACCACCACCATCACCACGCCCCGGATCAGCGCCGTGCTGACCGACTGTGCATTCAGCGCCGACAGCAGTTGCGCATTGTTTTCTTGCCAGCTTTCAATCTTGTAGGGGAACTGGCTGCGCAAACTTTCAGCGAGTGTTTCGGCCGCCCACACATCGTTCATCTTCAGGTCGATATTGGTCGCGCCGCCGGGCAGGCCCAGCAGGTTTTGGGCAGACCGCAGCGACACGATGACGGTGCGCCGGTTCAGCTCTTTCACCCCCAGATCCACCAGGGCCGTGACGCGGGCCGAATCAGTCACGCTGCTGGTTTGCAGGGTCAGACGGTCGCCAACCCGAACGCCCAGATCACTGGCCAGTTCGCGGCCCAGGATCGCCTCGCCCGGCAGCAGCCGCGCGCTGCCGCTGACCACCTTGCCGCGCAGGCCGATGATGCCGTCATAGCGGTCCAGCTCCACCCCTTGCAAGGCGATGGCTTGCGTCGCTTCACCGCGCAAGGCCAGCCCCCCGCCGGCAGCCATCGGCGACACGGTGGTGATCACCGGGTTGGCTTCCAGCAGAGGCAGCAGCGCCTGCCAGTTGGCCAGTGAGCGCAGTCGCTGGGCCCGCGGCTGCGCCTCGCTGAGCACCACGGCACCCGGCGGACGGGCCATGGCCGGCATCACCACATCGTCGGGCACGCGCACGCTGATATGCGCCTGCGTGCCCAGGGTTTTGGCGATCAAATTCGCTTGCAGGCCACTGATCAGGGCCGAGATATAGGCGATGACGGCCACCCCGGCGGCCACGCCCACAATGATCAACAGCGTCTGCATGCGCCCCTCACGCAAAAAGCGCACGGCCACCCGCCATTCGAAACCCAGGTTGAGAAGCATCAGCATGCAGCGCTGTCAGCGCCCGACGGCGTTGGTCATGGCGGCCCCAGCATCTGGCGCACGCGCAACCGATGCCGCTGGTGCCGCTGATGCACTCGATGCACCCAAGGCACCGGGCCCGGTCGACACGCTGGGCTGCCAAGCTTGCAGTTTCACGCGGACGCGCTTGTCGGCTTTGGCCTCCGCGCCCAGCAGCACGATGTCGCCCTGCACCAAGCCGTCGAGCACTTCGGCGGCATCCAGCGTGCGCAGGCCCAAGCGCACAGCCCTCACCTGTGCCCGCCCGTCACGCTCGATCAGCACGGTGGCGTTGGCGTTGGCGTTGTTGTTGGTGTTGTTGTGGCCAGTCTGGCTGCGCAGGGCAATCAGCGGCAATGCCACGACGCGCTCGCGTTTGGCGGTGATGACCTCGACCGACAGGGTCATGTCTTCGCGCAGATAGGCAGGTGGCGCGGCGTCGAGCGAAAACTTCACTTCGATCGCGCCGCGCTGCGCATCGACGGCAGGCGCAATCGACAGCACCTTGGCGCCGAAGCGCTGGTCGGGAAAGGCATCGGCCACGACGCTGGTGCTTTGCCCGGTCTGTAACTGCTCCAGAAAACGCTCGTCAGCCTGCGCGATCAGCTGGGTTGGCCCGGCCAGCGCCAAGCGCATCAGCGCCTTGCCCGGCTGCACGATCTGCCCTGGCTCGACCTGGCGTGTCAGCACACGGGCATTGGCTGGGGCAATGACCTGCGTTTGTGCCAGCTTGGCCTCGGCGGCGCTGATCGCCGCACGGGCCTGGTCCAACTGGGCCTGGGCCTGCACGACATCGGTGCCCGCATCGGCATTGGCCAGCGACTGGGCTTGCGCGCTGGCCTGCTGGGCGCCCGCCACGTCCACTGCGCGTTGCGCCTCGTCCAGCCGTGACGCGCTGACAAAGCCTTGCGCGACCAGTTGCTGCGAACGCAACAGTTCGGCCTGGGCAGCACGCAGTGTGGCGTCGGCTTGCATCACGGCGGCGCGGGCTGCGGCTCTGCCGGTGCTGCGCAGCCCCGCCAGGCGCGCCTGGATCTGGTTGACGCTGGCCCGCGCCTGCGTGAGCGCGGCGCGCAACTCGTCGGATTCAAGCTGAACCAGCACGTCGCCCTGACGCACCATGTCGCCCTCTTCCACCAGCACCTTGACCACCCGGCCGGTGATGGTGCCGCCCACCTCCACCCGCGACAAAGTCGCCACGCGGGCTGAGAACTGCAAGCTGCGCACCAGCGGTGCAGCCTGCAGTTCGATGGCGGCAACTTGCGGGCTGCGAAAGCTCATCCAAGCCGAGACAGCCACTGCCACGACGGCAATGATCCCAGCAATCCATATCCAACGATGTTTCATTGCTCAGCGTTCCCCTGAAAACCCGCCTGAGCCGAGGGCCGTTCGAAAAGTTTCAGCGGGCCTCTTGCCGAGACGCTGTACCGATTGCATCGAGCATAGCGTCTGCCACCGGCCAGCCTTTAAGTCGGTGTCGGCGTCAGCGTCAGCGTCGTTTGCGCAAACTTGTGAATGGCATGATCCGAATTGGACGGGTCGCTTGGAACCTGCACCAAGGAGCCAGTGATGACGGAGCGATTCTGCGAGGGGACATGGACATGGACATGGACATGGACATGGGCCTGCGAAGCGAAGGCCGGCACCCATCGCAGGCCTTGTCAAATAGGCGCCGCGGCACGACCTGGCTTTAGCGGCGCCAGGCCAGCCATTGATCGCTGCAGCAAGCCGGCCGCGAGCCTGACCCCGAACAAGCATGGCTGACCCGCGGCCGCCTCCGGTGTCGAACCCACCGGCCCATCTGGCACTGCCAGGCAGGGCAGTGCGGCAGACCGGCTGGTTGCGCTGGCTGCCGGGCTTGCACACCCTGCGCTACTACGACATCGCCTGGTTGAGCAGCGATGTGCTGGCTGGCTTGGCCTTGACCGCCGTGTTGGTGCCGGTGGGTATCGCCTACGCCGTTGCGTCGGGCTTGCCGGCGATCAGCGGGCTGTATGCAACGATCTTTGGCCTGTTGGCTTACTCGCTGTTCGGGCCAAGCCGGGTGCTGGTGCTCGGCCCGGACTCCTCGCTGGTGGCCTTGACCCTGGGTGTCGTCGTGCCCCTGTCCGGCGGCAGCCCAGAGCGCGCACTTGCCCTGGCCGGCATGGTGGCGGTGGTGTCGGGGGCGCTGTGCATCGTGGCCGGGGTTGCACGGCTCGGCTTCATCACCGAACTGCTGTCCAAGCCCATCCGCTACGGCTATATGAACGGCATCGCGCTGACCGTGCTGGTCAGCCAGATGCCCAGCCTGTTCGGCTTCTCGGTCGATGCCAGTGGCGTGCTCGGCAGCTCGCAGGCGTTTGCCGAAGCGCTCTGGGCTGGCAAGACAAACCCCGCCGCGCTGGCGCTGGGTGTCGGCACGCTCGCGGTGATTTGGGTCTGCCGGCGCAGCCAGCGGCTGCCGGGCGTCTTGCTCGCCGTCATCGCCGCGACCGTCGTCGTGTCGGTGTTCGATCTTGCCGGGCTGAAAGGGCTTGCCGTCGTGGGTGCCTTGCCGCAGGGCATGCCGGCGCTCGTGCTGCCCTGGGTCACCACGGCCGATCTGGTGCCGGTGCTGCTCGGGGGACTCGCCGTGGCGCTGGTGTCGTTTGCGGACACCAGCGTGCTGTCACGGACCTATGCGGCCCGCGCCGGCCACTCGGTCGACACCAACCAGGAGATGGTGGGCCTGGGTGCCGCGAATTTGGTGGCCGGCCTGTTCCAGGGAATGCCGGTCAGCGCCAGCGCCTCACGCACGCCGGTCGCCGAGGCGGCAGGGGCAAAAACCCAGCTGGCTGGCATCGTGGGCGCTGCGGCCGTCACGGTGCTGCTGCTCTTTGCGCCCAGCCTGCTGATGAACCTGCCGACGGCCACGCTCGCCGCCGTGGTGATTGCCTCGGCCCTTGCCTTGATCGAGGTCACTGATCTGCGCCGCATCTACCGCATCCAGCGCTGGGAGTTCTGGTTGTCGATGGGCTGTCTGGCCGGGGTGGCCTTGTTCGGGGCCATCGCGGGCATCGGGCTGGCGATCACTGCGGCCGTGATCGAATTTCTGTGGGCCGGCTGGCGCCCGCATTCGGCGGTGCTCGGCCGCGTCGATGGGGTGAAGGGCTATCACGACATCACCCGCTACCCGCAAGCGCGCATCGTGCCGGGCCTGGTGCTGTTCCGATGGGACGCGCCGCTGTTCTTTGCCAATGCCGAATTCTTCAAAGCCAAGGCGCTGGATGCGGTCAGCGCATCAGCCACACCGGTGCGCTGGCTGGTGGTCGGCGCGGAGCCCGTCACCAGCGTCGACGTGACCGCCGCCGACATGCTGGAGGATCTCGACCGGATCCTGCAGGCTGCGGGCATCGAGCTTCGCTTTGCCGAGTTGAAGGACCCGGTCAAGGACAAGCTGAAGCGCTTCGGGCTGTTCAAGAACTTTGGTGAGCAGCGCTTCTTCGCGACGCTGGGGGAGGCTGTGGGCGCTTATGTCCGCGCTCACGACATCGCCTGGTTGGACTGGGAAGACCGGCGAGCGAACTGAAGCTTGACGCTGGTCGATCAGGCCAAGGGGCCGGACGCTGCTTGGGTCTGGGCTTGGGCCTTGGCTTGGGCTTGCACGGCTCGGTCCTCATCCCGCAGCAAGCGCCGCAACACCTTGCCGATGGCTGTCTTGGGCAGCGCCTGGGTGCGGAACTCGATGAATCGCGGGACCTTGTAAGCGGTCAGGTGCAGGCGGCAATGGGCCAGCAATTCGGCCTCGCCGAGCGTGGCATCACGGCGCACCACCAGCACCTTGACTGCCTCACCCGTGCGCTCGTCCGCAACGCCGATCGCGGCCGATTCGAGCACACCGGGATGCAGCGCCAGCACGTCCTCGATCTCGTTGGGAAAAACCTTGAAGCCCGACACCACGATCATGTCCTTCTTGCGGTCGGTGATGCGAAAACGGCCCTGCTCGTCCATCAAGCCCATGTCGCCGGTGCGCAGCCAACCCTCGGCCGTGAAAGCCGCTGCGGTCTCCTCAGGGCGCTGCCAATACCCCTGCATCACCTGCGGGCCGCGCAAGACAATCTCGCCAACCTGACCTAAGGCCAGGGGCCGGTCGTCATCACCGAGGATCGCCGCCCCGGTGCTGGGCAAAGGCAGGCCGATCTGGCCGCTCCATTGCACGATGTCGATCGGGTTGGCGATGGCCACCGGCGCGCTCTCGGTCATGCCGTAGCCTTCCACCAAGGGGATGCCGGTGGCGTCCTTCCAGCGCTGGGCAACCACCTGTTGAACGGCCATGCCACCGGCCACTGCCAGCTTCAGGTGCCGCCAGTCCAGCGCCGCGAAACCGGGGGCGTCGAGCATGGCCCTGAACAGCGTGTTGACGCCGATGATCGCTGTCGGCTGTGTCTGGCCAAGCGTCTTCAGCAGTGCCGGCATGTCGCGCGGATCGGTGATCAGCACGGCCCGGGTTCCCTTGCTGAGGAATGCGAGGGCGCCTGTCAAGGCAAACACGTGGTACAGCGGCAGCGGGATCGCCAGCGTCTCCACGCCGTCCTGCAAGTCGCGCCCGACCCAGGCCGCCACCTGCAGCACATTGGCCACCATATTGCCGTGGCTGAGCATTGCCGCCTTTGGCACCCCGGTCGTGCCGCCGGTGTATTGCAAAAACGCCAGATCACCGTGGGCCAGGGGCACATCGTCGAGCCCATGCCGGCTGCCGACGGCCAGCACGCGGTTAAAGGCCACGCTGTCATCGATCTGCCAGGGCGGCACCATCTTCTTGACGTGCTTGACCACGGCGTTGGTCAGCCAGCGCCGCACCGGCGACAGCAGATCACCCACCTCGGTCGTGATCACCGTGTGCACGGCGGTTGAGGCAAGCACTTTTGCCAGCGTGCCGGCGAAGTTTTCAAGCACCACGATGGCCTTGGCGCCGGAATCGTTGAGCTGGTGCTCGAACTCGCGCGGGGTGTACTGCGGGTTGGTGTTCACCACCACCAGGCCGGCGCGGAGCACACCAAACAGCGCCACCGGGTACTGCAAGAGGTTGGGCATGGCCAAGGCCACCCGATCGCCGCGCCGCAGTCCGGCAACATTTTGCAACCAGGCTGCAAACGAGCGGCTGGCAGCATCGAGCTGCCGGTACGTCATCACCTGGCCCATCGATTCAAACGCCGGGAGATCGCCGAATCGACCGCAGGTGACGGTCAGCAAATCCTTCAACGACGCAAATTCGCTGAGGTCGATCTGCGCCGGAATGCCCTTGGGGTAATGCAAGAGCCAGGGCATTGGCTCGGCTGAACCCGCTGCAAATTGACGCCCCGCGGCACTGTCAACATCCATGGAGGGAACCATACGGTGAGATGCATCCAATCTGGCTGGTGGGGTCACAGCTTGTGACCGCCGCTGCGCTGAAGCGCTCAATGTCCATGATGCACAGGAATCACTCAACGCTGATCTTGCAGCGCGGGCAACTCACTTGCCGTTGCCGTTGCCGTTACTTTTACCGCTGCGCACCCAGGACAAATCGCAAAGCGGTGATTCTGACTGGCCGGGCGCGCCGGGGAACCCCGATCAACGCTTGTGGGTCGCATCCTTGATCAATTCTTTCGCGTCGCCGACGACTTGCTGAACCTTGCCTTCGGCTTCCTTGGCGTGACCCTTGACCTGTTGGTCCTTGTTCCCGACGACCTTGCCGACTTCCGCCTGCACCTTGCCGACCGCTTCCTTGACCGTACCCTTGACTTGATCTTTGTTCATTTCGTGACCTCGGTGATTGATTGAACGGGTGGAGCCGATCGGCCGCCACTCGGGCACGAAGTTAGCAATCAGGGTGCCACGGGTCTGTGCGCTCGCGCACATGGCGGGCTGCGGCGGTTTGCAAGCCTTTTGCAGCGAAGCTCGTCAAGCGTCCCACGCCCTCGAACAAACCCGTGCCCGGCTCTTGGCCTTGGCTTTGGCCTTGGCGCGATACAGCTGCTGATCAGCCAAACCGATCAGCGGGGCGGCTTCGCACGGGCTGCCCAGCGGGGCGATGGCAATGCCCACGCTCACGGTCACCAGCGGGCCCACGTCGGATTGCCCATGCTGCGTTTGCAGCGCTTGATAAAAATCGACGTCGGCCATCAGCAAGGCCGAACTGCCGCCCGCCCGGCGGGCGCGCTGCATTTCAGCGGCCAGGTGCTCATCAAAAGCGCGCATCAATCACATCAACCCGCGTTTCAAGCCTGTCCATGTGGACATGGCTGTCGCGCAAACCCCCGCACCCCGCTCGGACGGCGCAGCCTTCTAAACTACGAGGGGTGAACACCTCCCGCCTTTTCGATGTCACGACCAATGCCGACCTGCATTGCCATTCCCGCGTGTCCGACGGCACACTAGAACCGGAAGTGCTGGCGGCGCGCGCCAAGGCCAATGGCGTGGAGTTATGGGCGCTGACCGACCATGACGAAATCGGCGGCCAACAGCGGGCGATGGCGGCGGCGCTGGCCCTGGGCATGCCCTATTTGACGGGCACCGAGGTGTCGGTCAGTTTTGCCGGGCGCGTCGTTCACATCGTCGGCCTGGGCTTCGACGCCAATGACGCCGCGCTGATGGCCGGCCTGCAGGCCACGCGCGGTGGCCGGGTCGAGCGGGCGCATGAAATGGCGGCCGGGCTGGCCAAGGTGGGCATCAAGGACGCGTTCGAGGGCGCGCTGCGCTATGTCTCCAACCCCGAATTGATCTCGCGCACCCACTTCGCCCGGTTTTTGGTCGATGCGGGGCATTGCAGCGATGTGTCGGAGGTGTTCCGCCGCTACCTGACCGAGGGCAAGCCAGGCTATGTCGAGCACCGCTGGGCCCGGCTGGGCGATGCGGTGCGCTGGATCACCGAGGCTGAAGGGCTGGCGGTGATCGCCCATCCAGCGCGCTACGGCTTCACGCCGACCGAGGAATACGCCCTCATCACCGAATTCATCGCCCATGGCGGGCGCGGGATGGAGGTGGTGACCGGCAGCCACAGCGCGGCCGACGCCGTCAAATACGCCGACACCGCCTTGGAATTTGACCTGCTCGCCTCGCGCGGTTCTGACTTTCATTCGCCCACCGAAAGCCACACCGATCTGGGCAAACTGGGCCTGCTGCCCGGCAAGCTCAAGCCGGTGTGGCAGGCGCTGGAACACCGCATCCATCACCCTTGATGAAGCAGCAGCGGCCCTTGCTGGGCATTGGCCTGGTGGTGCTGGCCGTCAGCTGCTTTGCGTCGATGGACAGCACCATCCGCTACCTTGGCGGGCTGCTGCCAGTGCTGCTGATCTTGTGGGCCCGCTACAGCTTTCAGGCCGTGTCGATGGCCTTGTGGCTCGGTGGGCAGACGCTGCGTGGCAAACCCGCCATGTTCCGCGCGGCACACCCCAAGTTCCAGGCGGTGCGCGGCATGCTCTTGCTGGCCACCAGCGCGATGAGCTTTTACGGCGTGCAGGCGATGCCGGTGCCCGAGTTCACCGCCATCAGCCTGCTCACGCCGGTCTTGGTCACCGTGCTGGCCGCATTGATGCTGAACGAGCCGGTATCTAGGCTGCGCTGGGTTCTGGTGTTGGGCGGTTTTGCGGGTGCATTGATCGTCATCCGGCCGGGCAGCGGGCTGTTCGGTTGGGCGGTGCTGTTCCCGCTGGCCGGGGCCTTGTTCTATGCCGCTTTCCAGACCCTCACCGCCCGGCTCGCCGCGCTGGAAAACCCGATCACCACGCATTTCTACACCGGGCTGTTCGGGGCCGCGCTGTTGACGGTCTTGATCTGGCTTGGGCCGTTCAGGCTGATGCCAATTCTGGCGATGGCGCCGGCGTGGCAGTGGGGCCTGCTCCTGCTGATCGGGCTGCTGGGCACGACGGGCCATTTGTTCTTGATCTTCGCGCTGGGTCATGCGCCCACCGCCACCTTGATGCCCTTCATGTATCTGCAAATCGCCGTGGCCGCTGCCATCAGCTGGGTCGTTTTCAATCACGCGCCCGACGGCTATGCCTGGCTCGGCATGGCGGTGCTGTCAGCCAGCGGCGCGCTGTCCACCTGGCTCAATGTGCGCGAGGCGCAGGCGCGGCGGACGCCGGAATCCGCAGTGTTGCGGGACACCATCGGCGATTAAACTGATTCCGTTGGCTTATGGAGCTCACCCGATGGGAAAAATCACACTGCACGAAACACTCGCCCTGCGCTGGGCCGAGCTGTGCGCTGACCCCCTGCTGCACGACCTGCCCGGCAAGCTTGAACTCAATGGCATGGGGGTGATTGAAATGAGTCCAGCCAGCAACCGGCACGGCATCCGCCAACTCGCCAT